>CALBXO010000950.1 GCA_937890335.1 uncultured Pseudomonadota bacterium
GCGCGAGAGGTCTCCCCCACCTCTCCGGCCTTGACGCGGTAGAGGAGGCTCATGAACGCGCGCATCTCGTCAGTGTCGGGGACGATGGCTTCAATGCCTCGGGCTGCGAACGCAGTTTGGTAGAGCCCCGCGCCAATGCATCCCGAGGTCGCAAGGACGCCCACGCGCTCGACGGAGGGCGCCGTTTGGCTGACCTCTGCCACGGTCTCGTCGATGAGACTTACAAAGGGGACTGTGAGGGCGTCCTCGATGTCTGCCTGCCAGGCGTGCGCGGTGTTGCAGACCATCACGACGAATCCGGCTCCCGCGCGCTCCAAGGCCAGGGCGCCCTCGGCCAGGGCGGGCCCGGGCGATGGGCCGGTGCCCGCGATCGCGTCGTTCCGGTTGGGGACCCGCGGGTTGCAGTTGATGATCAGGTGCAGGTGTTCCTGATCAGTCTGGGCACCGGTGGCCGCGAGGACCTTGGCAAAGAAGTCCAGGGTCGCCGCGGGGCCCAGACCGCCCAGCACGCCCACGGTGACGCTGCCGCTCATACCGAGCGCAGGACGTCGGCGCGGTAGTGATACAGACTCGGGGCGCCGCCCGTGTGAACGAACAGCACGTTCTCGCCGGCGGCAAAGTGACCGGTGCGGGCGAGGTCCAACAGACCGGCTGCGGCCTTTCCGGTGTAGACCGGGTCCAGGAGGATTCCCTCTCGCCGAGCGAAGGTCTGGACGGCCTCCGCCATGGAGTCCGTCGGCAGGCTGTACCCCTCTCCGACGTAGGCGTCGGCCACGCGGACCTCGCCGGCCGGGATTGGCGCCGCGATGCCGAGCCGGTCGCACACGCTGGCGGCGAGGGCCGCGATGCTGGCCTCCTGCCGCGCCTGCGGGTGGCGAACGGAGACGCCCGTGACCGGGATCTGGGCGTTGTTCCCGTGGATGCCGGCCAGAATGCCTGCGTGGGTGCCGCCGCTTCCACTGGCAACGACGACGTGGTCGATGCGCAGTCCCATCTCAAAGCTCTGCGCAAGCATCTCTTCCGCGCAGGCTACGTAGCCAAGGGCGCCGAGCGAGTTGGAGCCGCCACCGGGGATGATGTACCCCTTGCGCCCCTGCGCGGCGAGCGCCGCGGCGGTCTCGACCATGGCCGCACCGAGGTCGGTGCCCCCGGGTACGACGTTGATCTTCTCCACGCCCATGAGGCGGTAGAGGAAGTTGTTGCCGCTGGCGTCCTCGTCGTAGCTTTTTGCGACGCGCTCCTCGAGCACGAGCTGGCACTTGAGGCCCTCAGTGCAGGCAGCGCTCAGGGTGAGCCGGCAGTGGTTCGACTGCACGGCTCCACAGGTAATCAGCGTGTCGGCTCCCTGTGCCAGGGCGTCGGCCACCAGGAACTCCAGTTTCCGGGTCTTGTTGCCTCCGCCGGCGCCGCCGAGCAGGTCGTCACGTTTGATGAAGAGGTTTGCGCCCCCGATGTCCTTGGTGAGGTTGGGGAGAGCGTGAATTGGGGTTGGACCGGCGGTGTACCGGCGACGGGGAAATCGGGACAGATGCATGCTACGGCCTCCTGCTGCGCGTGCGATGTTGTACCCGACTGCGGCGCGCGGGGAAACGTCGGCAATTCCAGTAGGGAAACGGGGTGCCGGCGGTGAAGGGGTGGAAGCTGGGACCCGAACGCGCTAGATGTTTGTTCCCGGCGGGACGTGCTGCGCGCCGACAGCTCGGAGAGGAAGGATGAGAAAGAACTGGATCGTAGGACTTGGCCTGCTGCTGCTCGTGCTGACCGCGTGCGGGGACGCAGCGGACGATGTGGACGCGTCGAACAACGGAACCAACAATGGGACCAACAACGGCGTCAACAACGGCAACAACGGTGGCAACAACGGCGAGCCGATGGACCGGCAGGTCGGCGAGCCCGAGGAATGGACCTGCGGGACGGTGACCCACTACGCAGCTGGGTCCTACCGGCACGTGCCGCTGGACGAGCCACCGACCCACATCTCCAACCCGCCCTGCATCGGATCCCACTACGGCAGCTGGTTGCCGTGGGGCGAGTACGAAACCCAGTTGGACCCTGGCTACTTCGTTCACAACCTCGAGCACGGAGGGATCGTGTTTCTCTACAATTGCCCGGACGGCTGCGAGGACGAGGTCGCCGGGCTGCTCGAGTACGTCGAGGGCGTTCCGCGCGACGACGGTGGTGCGTTCCGTTACTCGGTGGGTCCGTACGACCCCCTGCCGACGCGCTTCGCCATGGCTGCGTGGGGTGTCATCTGGGTCGGAGACAGCCTGTGTGTGGAGGACATGAACCGGTTCCGGATTGAGAATTACCGAATGGCCCCGGAAGATGTCGCCGCGCCCGGCAACGGCCCACACGATCCTGACGAGGACTGAAAGACGCTCGGTCCCTTGGGTAGGGCCAGCCCCAAACACGGAGTTGATGATGACCACAACGATCATTCGGGTGCCCAATATGAACTGCGGCGGCTGCCAATCCACCATCGAATCGGAGCTGGCCAAGATCGCGGACGCTCAGCTGGTCGCCGTCGAGTTGGACGCCAAAAAGCTTACGTTGTCCTGGAGCCAGGACGCGACGTGGCCGGCGATCGTGGCCGCCATCGAGGGCGCAGGCTTCAGGGTCGAGCAACAATCAGGTTGACCTTGGCGCATCCCGCGCTAGATTGAGCGGTAGCTGGAGTTGTCCCCATGTGGCGTGTCGCGCTCATTTTACTGCTCGGAGCCAACCTCGTCGGCGCATTTGCGTTCGAAGAGGAGGGTGCTGTCCGGGTCGTGGAGCGCATCGCGGGCGCAGTGTTGGGAGAGCACCCGGCGGACTGCTGTTGCGAGTCCGATTGTGCCTGCGACCACACCGGGAACGAGTCCGATGAGGACGGCTGCCCGAGCGATTGTGGCAGCCATGGCGCCTCGCCGGCACCGGCCTCCACACTGGCTGACATCCAGTTCGATTTGCCGGCTGCGGTGGTTCCCACCGAGCAGCCCGCGCTGGGCCGCACACGTCGCCTGAGCGACTTTGTCCCGGCACCACCCACCCACGTTCCCATACGCGCATAAGGGCAAACTGCGGGAGCAGTGCGCCCTGATCGAGACGTTGCGACCCCTACCGGACCTTCGTCGGCCTTTGATGCCGAGTGTTTGCACGGGACAGGGGCCGCGATCTGAGCCCGACGTTCGACGTCGGTCGGTTCGATGGCTCTCGAGAATGCGTGGCAACAATGTCAGAAAATCCGTCCAACGAAGACGCCGGGTCCCAGCGCGACCCGGCGGGCCCCCGCAGCGCGGGCTCTCGCCTGTGGATTCCCATTTCCTTTCTCTGTCTTCTCGTCGGCGTCGGAGGCGGGCTGCTCGCAGCCAGGTTGATGCCCGGCGGTTCCCATGACCACGGTGGAGGGGGCGAGGAGGCCGCGGCAGAGATCTGGACGTGCCCGATGCATCCGACGGTCATCAGCGACCGGTTTGGCGCCTGTCCCGTGTGCGGGATGGACCTCGTCAAGAAGCTCGCCGACGACGGTGGCGGCCACGATCCGGCGGAGCTGGTCCGGCTCGGGCGGGTGGCGATCAACCCCACCAAGCGGGTGCTTGGAAACGTGGCGCTGTCCAAGGTCGAGACCCGCGTGCTCCACCGGTCTTTCCGCGCGCCGGCCCAGATCGTCCACGACGAACAGGGTTTGGAGACGATCTCCGCGTGGATTGGCGGGCGAGTGGAGGCGCTCCACGTCGAGGAGACGGGCACCAAGGTCAAAAAGGGGCAGAAGCTTCTGACCATCTACTCGCCTGCCCTTGTGACGGCGCAGGAGGAGCTGCTGGCCGCCTCCCGCGGTGGAGAGTTCACCCGCAGCTTGCGGGACCAGGCCGTGCGCAAGCTGCGCCTCTGGGGCATGTCGCGAGGCCAGATCGCGCGGGTCGAGCGCCGCGGCAAGCCCATGGAGCGCGTGGTGGTGTACGCGCCGGCGGACGGGACGGTGACCGAACGGATGATTCGGCAAGGGCAGTACGTCACCGAGGGGCAAGCGCTGCTGTCGCTGTCCACCCTGAGTCGGGTCTGGCTCGAAGCCAATGTCTACGAGAAGGACATCCCGTACGTGGAGGAGGGCGCGGAGATCGACTTCACGGTGTCTTCGCTGCCGGGACGGACGTTTGTGGGGCGCGTCGAGCTCCTGCACCCTGTCCTCGATAGGGCGACCCGCACGATGCGCGTCCGCGCGAGTTTTCCCAACCCCGACGGTTTGTTGCGCCCCGGAATGTACGCGGTCGCGAATTTTGAGGCGGATGTGTCGCCCGGGGCTGTGGCCGTTGTCCCGGTGACGGCCGTGATTCGAACGGGCAAGCGCGCCGTGGTCTACGTCGAGGTGGAGACGGGGGTCTACGAGCAGCGCAAAGTGGAGCTGGGTCCTCGGGCGGAAGACGCGTTTGTCGTGCTGTCCGGCGTGAAAGCAGGCGATCTGGTCGTCAGCAGTGGCGGCTTCCTTGTGGACTCCGAGGCGCAGCTGATGGCTGGGGCGTACGCACCGAGTTCGCAACCAGCAAGCGCCCCGGACAGCGCTCCCAACAGCGCACCCGACAGCGCGCCCGACAGCGCAGGAATGACGGACCCGGACAATGGTCCAGCAAGCGGTGCAGATACGAAACCCGTGTCGATGCCGGCTGCGTCTCCAGACTCGGAGCAGGGCGGGATCATGCCGGAATCCACACCGGCAGCCGCGGCCGAGAAGCCCATGACGTCGGGGGGCAAGATGTCGGCGCCGGCCAGCAAGGGCAAGGGGGCAGCGGCCTCGGGCAAGAAGGGGTCGGGCATGTCTCCGGTGGATTCCGACGCTCCGACTGGGAATCCGTCGAGTAGGGCCGCCAGCAAGCCGTCCGACAAGCCGTCGAGCGGTGCCGCCAGCAAACCGTCGGGCAAACCGTCGAGTGACGCTGCCAGCAAGCCGGCCGGTGGGCCGTCCAGCGCGGCGAGTGCTCCCTCGAGCGCGCCTGCTACCAAGGCTGGCGCGGCTTCGGGTCCCGCCGGTGCACCTTCGAAGCCCGCAGGGAAGGAGGCGAAATGATACGTCGCTTCATCGACCTCTGCATTCAGAACCCCTTCATCGTCATCCTGATTGTCGTGCTGGCGGTCGTGGCGGGGATCGTGTCGCTGAGCCGCACGCCCCTCGATGCAATCCCGGACCTGAGTGAGAACCAGGTCATCGTGTTCACCGAGTGGCCGGGGCGCGGGCCTCAGGTGGTGGAAGACCAGATCACCTACCCGCTCAGCGTCCAGCTTCAGGGGCTGCCAGACATCAAGGCCGTCCGCGCGACCAGCGCGTTCGGCTACTCCATGATCTACGTCATCTTCGAGGAAGACGTGGACCTGTACTGGGCGCGCTCGCGGGTCCTGGAGAAGCTCAACTACGCACAGTCTCAGCTCCCAGACGGGGTCAGCCCGTCCCTTGGACCCGACGGCACGGGCGTTGGGCATGTGTACTGGTACACGGTCGAGAACGACGGCACGGGCCCGCCGCTCGATCTCGCCGAGCTGCGTTCGATTCAAGATTGGTACATCCGCTACCAGCTGACCTCTGTGAAGGGGGTCGCCGAGGTCGCGACCGTGGGCGGGTTCGTCAAGGAGTACCAGATCGATCTGGACCCGACGGCCATGCAGGTGCGCGGGGTGACGCTGGACCAGGTCACCATGGCCGTGCGCAAGGCCAACAACGAGGTGGGCGGCAAGCTCATCGAGATGACGGACGCCGAGTACTTCATCCGTGGACGCGGCTACATCGCGAGCACGCGGGACCTGGAGAAGGTGGTGGTGGCGCACGACCACGAGGGTACGCCGGTGCTGCTGTCACAGGTTGGGGAGGTCCAGCTGGGCGCCGCGATCCGGCGCGGCGTCGTCGACCAGAACGGCGAGGGCGAGGTGGTCGCCGGAATCGTCGTCATGCGGCACGGCGAGAACGCCAAGCTCGTCATTGACGACGTCAAGAAGAAGCTCAAAGAGCTTGAGAAGGGCCTGCCCGAAGGGGTGCGCATCGGCGTGGCGTACGACCGAACGGACCTCATCGAGGCAGCGGTGGAGACGCTCAAGGGGTCGCTGGTGGAGGAGATGATCATCGTCTCCCTGGTGATCCTCCTGTTTCTGTTCCACGTCCGCAGCGCCATCGTGGTGGTGATCACCCTGCCCATCGCGATTCTCATCGGGTTCATTTTCATGAATGCGCTGGGCATCACGTCCAACATCATGTCCCTGGGAGGCATCGCGATCGCGATCGGAGCCATTGTCGATGCGTCGATCGTGATGGTGGAGAACGGCTACCGAAAGTTATCGGAGTCGCCCGATCTGACGCCGGCCCAGCGCACGGAGGCCATCGCGTCGGCGGCTCGACAGGTGGGGCCAGCCATCTTCTTCTCGATGCTGATCATCGTCACTTCGTTCGTTCCGGTGTTCATGCTCACCGGGCAGGAGGGCAAGCTCTTCACCCCGCTGGCGTGGACCAAGACCTTGACGATGCTCTCTGCGGCGGTGCTGGCGATCACGCTGGTTCCGGTGATGATGACGCTGCTGCTGCGCGGCAAGCTGCGTCCGGAGGAGAAGAACCCGGTGGCGCACTTCTTTGTGAAGCTCTACCGGCCCGTGCTGCGCCTGTGTCTGCAGTGGCCCAAGGCCACGCTCTTCCTGAACGTGCTCGCGCTTGTGGCGACCGTTCCGCTCGTGATGGGCGTCGAGTGGGACCTGGACCAGGATGGTACGGCGGAGGAGGTGATTCACCCCATCGGCAGCGAGTTCATGCCGTCGCTGGATGAGGGCAGTCTGCTCTACATGCCGGTGACGCTGCCCGGGGTCTCCGTCAGCGAGTCCAAGCGGCTGCTCCAGGTCACGGACAAGATCATCGCCGGCCACCCAGAGGTGGCGTACGTCCTCGGAAAACTCGGACGCGCTGAGACGGCCACCGACCCGGCGCCGGTTTCCATGATTGAGACCACGGTCCTGCTCAAGCCCAAATCGGAGTGGCGCGAAGGGATTACCAAGGCCGACATCATCGCCGAGCTGGAGGCTGAGCTGCGCGTGCCGGGCCTGACCAACGGCTGGACCCAGCCGATCATCAACCGCGTGCAGATGCTGGCTACGGGTGTCCGCACGGATCTGGCCATCAAGTTCTTTGGGCCAGATCTGGAGGTCCTCAACGGCCTGGCGCGGCGGGGCGAAGAGATCCTGCGGCCGGTAGACGGCGCGGCGGACCTCTACAGCGAGCGCGTCACTGGCGGGCGGTTCATCGATATCGACATCGACAGGGACGCGGTCGCGCGGTACGGGCTCAACGTCGCGGACGTGCACAAGGTCATTGAGGTGGCCATTGGTGGGATGCCGTTGAGTCAGTCCGTGGAGGGGCGCGAACGCTACCCCATCCGCGTGCGCTACCTGCGCGAGCTGCGCGACTCCCCTGAGGCCATCCAGGACATCCTGGTGACCGCGCCTGGCGACCACCAGATCCCACTTGGCGAGCTGGCTACGATCTCGATCGCCGATGGCCCACCGATGATCAACTCCGAGGCCGGGCAGCTGCGCTCGGTGGTGATGCTCAACGTGCGCGGGCGCGATATGGGCTCGTTCATGAACGAGGCGATGGACAAGGTGGACAAGGAGCTGGTGGTGCCCCCCGGCTACACGTACCAATGGTCCGGCCAGTGGGAGAACCAGAAGCGCGCCTCCGACCGGCTCCTGCTGTTGGTGCCGGCGGCGGTCCTCATCATCTTCATGTTCCTTTACTTCACCTTCCGCAACGGGCTGGAGGCGCTGCTCGTCATGCTCTCCGTGCCGTTTGCGCTCATCGGCGGCATCTATTTGTTGTGGGGGATGAACGTGAACTTCTCCGTGGCTGTGGGGGTGGGTTTCATTGCGCTCTTTGGCGTGGCGGTGGAAACCGGGGTGGTGATGGTGGTCTATCTGCACGAGGCACTCGACAAGCGAATTCTCTCGGCGGACGCCGATGGCCGCGCGCTGGAACCCAGCGATATCTTGGTCGCGGCCGAGGAGGGCAGCGCGCTGCGCCTGCGTCCCAAGCTAATGACGGTCATGACCACGCTGCTGGGCCTGACACCGCTGCTGTGGGCGTCGGGTACCGGTTCTGACGTGATGCGTCCCATTGCGATTCCGATGGTGGGCGGGATGCTGACTTCCGCGGTGCACGTTCTGCTGGTGACTCCCGTCATTTTCGTCCTGCTCAAGGAGCTGTCGCGGCGTCACGGCAAGCTTCACTACTCCGGGATGAGCCACGGCGAGGACCCCGCGGGCGTCCAGACAGGGAGGCAGGCATGAGGCACTGGATGACGTTTGGCGCGTGCGCGGTGGTGCTGCTGTGGGCCGCGGGTGCGGCTGCGCAGGCTACGGAGTTTGAGCGCGTTGTTGGCGAGGCCTTTGACGATCTGCCAATGGCGCGGGCGATGCGGGGGCACGCGACCTCTGCGGAGCTGCGCGCCGGCGCGCTGGAGGTCTGGCGTGACCCGCAGGCGACCTTTGCGTTGAGCAATGTGCCATGGAGGGAGCTGAGTTTGTCCCGGCATCCCATGAGTGGTGCCGAGGTCAAGGTGATGCAGCCGATCCCCTTCCCGGGAAAACTGGAGGCCCGGTCGGCCGTGGCCCGCTCTGACGCCGAGGTCATGCGCGCGCAAGCCGACTCGCTGCGGGTGGGCCTGGCGCGGATGGCGGTAGGTCCGTACTTCGACTTGGTTGAGATCGACGCCCAGCTGCCCGTGTTGCGCCAACAGCTGGCGCTGGTGGAGGAGCTCATCAAGCTCGCTGAGGCCCGCTATGGAGCCCGTGGCGCCCCAGCCAGCGACGCGCTGCGCGGCCGACTCGAGAGGGCGCGACTGCAGCGGCGGATACGGGTGCTCGAGGTGGGCAGATCGCGGGACGTCGTTCGTTTCAACGCCGCATTGCAGCGCCCATTGGATGCGCCCGTTTCCCTCCCTTCCGGGCCCGCGACGACGGGTCGGACCCGAACCGTCGATGAACTCGTGGAGGCCGCCGAGCAGCGCAGGCCGGAGTTTGTGGTTTTTGCGCGCGCAGAAGCGTCGCACCGCGAGGCCATGAGGGCGGAGGCGTTGCGGGACAGTCC
>CALBXO010000951.1 GCA_937890335.1 uncultured Pseudomonadota bacterium
CCTGTATGGAATCCTCGGGGGGCAGCGCAACCTGCTGCACCAGGACATCCACACCTCGATCTACGACCTCCAGGCGTTCATGCGCCCGACTCTCACCGTGCTGGACGCCTTCCGTGTGCTCGTCCGCAACGGACCGCAGGGCGGCAGCTTCTCGGACACGGAGATCCGCAACCGCCTGGTCATGGGCACCGACCCTGTGGCCATTGACGCCATTGGTGCGGGCATCCTCGGCAACGATCCGCAGTCGATTGGCTACCTGAAGATTTCGGACGGTTCTCTGGGACAACTGGACCTCAAGAAGGTCCGGGTCAAGGAGGTCTGAGATGGCGGTGGGTTTCAAAGGGATCTACGTCCCGAAAGCGGCCGAACAGCACGTGGCTGCGGACACTCCAGCGGCCAAGGATTCGATTCGGAAGGCCCGTGAGTTTGGCGCGACGTCCCGGATGGGGCGCGCGCTCGTCTGGCTGCGCCGGGGCTCACAGGCGTTTTTTCTCTTTCTGTTCCTCTACCTGCTCGTCTCCACCCAGTATGTGCCGGAGTTCGACGCCACCGGTGGTCCGGGCGAGGTCCGGGTGGACTCCGCGGTCAACATCTTCCTGAGCATCGACCCCCTTGTGGGGCTGTCCACGGCGCTGGCGGCGCAGTCCCTGTTCAAAGGACTGATCTGGTGCGTGCTGCTGGCGGTCCCGACGCTGCTCATCGGACGGTTCTTCTGCGGCTGGATCTGCCCGTTTGGAACGCTGCACCACTGGACCGCGGCGCTGTGGCCCGACATCCGCGGCGGCAAACGAATCAAGCGCAACCGGCTCCAGCCCTTCATGCGCCTGAAGTTCTACATTCTGGTCGCGATGCTCGTCGGTTCTGCGGTGACGACGGTGCAGATCGGACTGCTCGACCCCATCTGCCTCATGGTCCGCAGCGTGGGGCTCGCGATCATCCCAGCCATCAAATACGCCGTGGGAAGCGGGCTCGAGGTCCTGGCTCTGACCAACGTGGCCGCGCTCCAGCGGACGGCGGATTGGGGCCATGAGTTGAGCGCGTCAGCGCTGGGCCAGGACCACGCGCTGGCCAACGGCGCGGTGTTCCTCGGCGCGACATTCATCGGTCTGGTGGCCATGAACCGGTACACGACGCGGCTGTGGTGCCGCATGCTGTGCCCGCTCGGCGCCCTGCTCGGCGTGTTCGCCAAATTCAGCATCTTCGGCATGCGCAAGGATCACGAGAAGTGCACGGGCTGCAACCTGTGCCTGCTCAACTGCCAGGGCGCCGCGGAGCCGCAGGGCGGGGTGCAGTGGAACGCCACCGAGTGTCACCTCTGCTTCAACTGCGAGGGCGCCTGTCCCGAGGACGTCATCCACTTCCAGTTCTTCCCCCGTCGCTCGGATGTCGCCACGACGACCAACATGCAGCGGCGAACGATGCTCCAGGCCGTGGGAATCGGCGCGGTGATGTTGCCGCTGAGCCGGGTGAGCGCCGGGTTCTTCGAGAACAACAACCCGAAGCTTATCCGCCCGCCGGGTTCAGTGCAGGAGAAGGAGTTCCTGGAGCGCTGCATCAAATGCGGCGAGTGCATGAAGGTCTGCCCGACCAACTTCCTGCATCCAGCCTCCTTTGACGCCGGCCTCGAGGGATTGTGGACGCCGGTCGCCATCGCGCGGATTGGGTACTGCGAGCACAGCTGCACGCTTTGTGGCCAGGTGTGCCCCACGGGTGCCATCCAGCCCATCCCGGAAGCCGCCAAGCTCGGTACGGAAGGGCACGAGGCGATTCGGCTCGGCACCGCGTTCTACAACCGGGGTCGCTGCCTGCCGTGGGCGATGGACACCCCGTGTATCGTGTGCGAAGAGTGGTGCCCGACGTCTCCGAAGGCCATCTGGGTCGAGGAGGTCGAGGTCCGAAGGGAGCGCAAGGAAGGCGCTGAGATCATCAAGCTCCAGCGTCCCCATGTGGACCCGGAGCGCTGCATCGGCTGTGGCGCCTGCGAGTACTCCTGTCCCGTAAAGGACGACCCAGCCGTCTACATCACCAACGTGAACGAGACCCGCAACCCGGAGAACCGGCTGTTGCTCAAGGTCATCCCCCAGTACTGACCCGCACTTGCTCGTAGACGAACCCATCTTCGAATCGGACGACACTCAGCTCACCGTCTATGCACGGGTGCAAAGTGGTGTCCGACGCCAGCTGCTGTTCTGGGGTCTCATGTGCATCGTCGGCACCGCTGTGGCGATGATTCTCGTCCCTGGCCTGCGCAACTTCTACCAACCGATGGACGTGGTTGTACCGGCGATTGCGGTGCTCACGGGCGTAGGACTGATCATCGCCGCGGGCCGGCCCAACCCGCAGCTCGTTGTGTTGGCCCAGGTGGACCGGGAGGAGGGCACAATCCGCGTCACGGGAGACGCCGCCCCCATCATGGAGGGCAAATCCCGGACAGTCTGGCTCGACGAGGTCGCCTCGATCGTCTTTGGATTGACGCGTTACGAATTCGAGGACAAGAAGGGGGTCAGCGTGGAGGCTTTCACGGTGTGCCTGCGCCTTTTTGACGGCTCGGTCCTCCCCGTGGTGGAGGCCAGCCCCCTCAAACAAGAACTCTTTGAAGTGGCCAAGGCGCTGTCCGCCGTCAGCCAAGCACCGATCGAACAGGCAGGACTGGGCGCTTGATCTGCGCCGATCCCCGCAGGAGCGGGGCAGGACTTGCACACAATGCGCGCTTCAGATATCACAGCGCGCGAATGACACGCAGTGAGATACAATGAACACGGATCAGGTTTCGGATTCCCTCGCCAACGTTAAGGCTCCCAATTGGAAAGGCGGCGAGGTCACCTCTTTTGAAGACGCAGCGCGCGTCATGACTTTCAGCGACCTGCCCCTGGGCAAGAGCATCCTGCGCGCGCTCGCCGACATCGGCTACGTCAACCCCACCCCGGTGCAGGCATCCTGTGTGCCGCTCGTGCTCGCGGGGATCGATCTCATCGTCCAGTCCCAGACCGGTACCGGCAAGACGGCCGCTTTCGCCATCCCGACCGTGGAGCTTCTGGAGCCGGGCGCCAAGAAGGTTCAGGCCCTCATCCTGACGCCTACCCGCGAGCTCGCCAAGCAGGTCGCCGGCGAGTTTGAGCGCGGTTACATGTGCATCCGCCATGATCGCGAGAT
>CALBXO010000952.1 GCA_937890335.1 uncultured Pseudomonadota bacterium
TTGTTCGCGCCGTTGTTCGCGCCGTTGTTCGCGCCGTTGTTGGGGGCCGCGCCGTCGCACGCGCACTCTCCCCACGTTGTGTCGTCGTCGAATCCGCTGGCGACGCAGACGCGGGCGCCTTCGGCACCACCGCTGCAGAAGCAGGGTCCGGTCTCACCCTCGAAGCAGCTGCCCGAGGCTGTGGGTTCGGAGCACCCGGCGACGACCAGAAGAGCGACGAACGGCAGTGACAATGCGGGTTGCTGCCTCAACATGACGGCCCTCCAAAGCATGCGCAGTTTGCGCGCGGCGCACGTTGCCATGAATTGTTGGCCATCGCGAACCAAACTTCCGCGACCCCCGCGAAATTCTGAGGTTTCCAGTCGAAGCAGAGGTCGATGGGCACGGCGTCCACGCTCTGGTATGACGCTTGCTTCGAGCCATGCTGCACTCGAACCGAGGGACCCATGAAACGATCAGTATGTGTTGCCGTCCTCCTCCTCGCCGCCACAGGCTGCGACGACAGCCGGTACCAGGCCGATCCGGGGGCCGGCAACAATGGCGGCTCGTGCCTGGCCATTCCGTCTTGTGGGACGAACGAGGGGGAGGTGCGGGGGCCGTGCGAGGACGAGGGCTGCCGCGAGGTTACGCTGTGTGGTTCCACCATCTGGTGCGCGGAAGTGACGGACCGGTGCGGCGCGGTTCCGGTGTGTGGTGTTGACGAATTCGAGGTCGACCAGTGCGCGCCCGAGCACAGCACCTGCCGCGAGGTCAGCCTGTGCGGCTCCTCCATCCTGTGCGCGGCCGCGGAGATGTGCCAGGCCTATCCCGCCTGTGACGACGACGAGCGGGAGGTCCCGGCCTGTGGCGACGATGACAATGGATGCCACGACGTAACCGTCTGCGGGGTGACCATTTTCTGCGAGCCGTCTTTTGCCTGCGAGGCGGAGCCGAGCTGCGCCCGTGACGAGTTTCAGGTGGATTCTTGCGACGGCGTTCCCGACTGCCACGGCGTGACGGAGTGCAATCTCACCATCTACTGCGCGTCCGAGGACGCGATCTGCGACGGGTTTCCGGTGTGTGATGACAGCCGGGAGGAGGTCGAGTCTTGCCTGCGGGGTGACCCCTATTGCGAGGCTCTGACTGTGTGCGGCACGACAATCCTGTGCCGTCAGGTGGAAAACTGCCTCGCGTTGCCGACGTGCGGGCCCAATGAAGTGGGCACGCTGTTTCCCTGCGAGGCCGACGAGCCCAGTTGCCGCGGCCCCGTGGCTATCTGCAGCGTGTACCTGTACTGCCGCCCGGCGATGGACTGCGACGCGGTGGCGCAATGCGATGCGGACGAGGACGCGTCCCGCGAGCCGTGCATGCTCCGGGAGACGGAAGGGCAGTGCCGGCACGAGACGGTGTGCGGCGAGAGCCTCGCGTGCCGGGGCACGCGCTGACCCTGTTTCCGCGCATCGGGGAGGGGGGCCGGCTCCGGCCAGTGGACCGTTACCGGGTTTCTCGTTTGGGTTGAGCGAGTGATCGGCGAGACAAATCGTCGTGTAGCAAGGAGGTTGGGCGCCCGCGGGCTCCCGGCCCGCGAAGCCCGAACGACGCAGATAGACGGCGATTTGGCCGTCGAGCGCCGCTCAACACGAGCGAGAAACCCGGTTAGCGACAGTTGGGCGGTGTGTCCAAGCCTGGTTCGTCTGCGCGCCAGGCCTCGAACAGCCGGCAGCATCGCGCCGGCACTTCGCTGAGCGTCTCGCCCGTCACCTGGTCCATGGCAGCAGTCACACAGCGGAGTTCGCGGTTGACGCCGCGGGTGGAGTCCGCGCGGCCCTCGGTCCAGTAGGCGCTGCTGGCCTCGATCCGTGCGGCCCCGGCCAGCACCAGCACATGTTCCTCCCCGAGCTCGGAGGCGGCCTGCTCGACGACGGCGGCGTGCACGGCACGTGTAATGAGTGCGAGCTCGGCCAGCCATTCTCGGTTCCACACACCTTCGGCCACCAGGGACTCCAAGGATACGGTCGCGTTGTCCAGGACCGACACGGCCAGGTGTCCGTCGGCGATGGCCAGCGTCGGGTCCTGGGCGTAGGCTTCCAGCGGCGCCGACAGGACGAGCAGACCGCGCGCGCTCGCAGCCACGGCATCCGCGGACGGAGCCCCTTGCTGGCGGCCGTACGCGTCGAGTGCCTCCAGCAACGACTCGAAGGTTGCGAGCAGCTGCGCGGGTGAATCGGTCGAGGGGGCCGAGGTCGCGAGATCGATCCAGAGCCAGGCGTTGGACAGGCCCAGCAGCGCGTCGTCCGCCTCTCCACTGCGCGCGTGCGCATCCGCCCGGCTGAGGAACCCGGCGGCCAAGGCCAGCTCGGGCCCGTCGCCGAGCTCGTCAACGGCGTTGTCCAGGCGTTCGCCGACCTGCGCGCGCAGCAGCTGGACGATTTCCAGTTTCTCACGGTCGAAGGTCGCCGCCTCGTCAAACCGCGCCGCGGCCTTGAGGTGGCCGAAGCCCTGCATCACGGCGATGACCACATTGTTCATGCGAGCGGCGTCCAGTTCAGCGACTGCGCCATCCAGCTGCGCGACGGCCGCGTCGAGGGAACTGAGCGCTTGTGGTGACTGCGTAGACTGCGCAAATGCGGCGTCTCTCAGGTCCTCAACAGCGTCGCGAAGTCCTCGGGATCGGAGCCGAATGACGCGGACGCTCTCCTGCCCGGTCACGTCGCGAACCCGCACGCTGATCTCCACGGCTCCGGCCTGAAATCCCCCGGCGTCAAACCCGTCGCCGTCGCAGTGCTCGCCTGTGTCGCACGCCGCTGCATTGAAGGTGCCCAGCCCTGCGGGCGGCACACCCATCCGGACTTCCAGGACCGTCGCGCGCAGCGTCGAGACTGTGTCGCCCTCCGCGTCCGCCGCGCTCGCGTGGACCTCGGCGATGCCGGACCCACTGTCGGTAGCCTGAATCGTCAGGCGCAGCGGTGTGGCCGGGTCGACGCTCGGCCACGTGGCCAGATCCTCGGGGTCGACGCCGTTCTGGTCGAGCCCGGACACCGTCAGCTGGGGTGCCTCGGCATCCACACCCAACGTGATCGTGGCTCGCCCAGTCCGCCCAGTGCAGCCGCTGACAGCGGCGACGGTGAGCGTGTGCACACCGCCAGGCAGAGGGTCAGACGCAAACCCGAACGCGTCATCCAGGGTGCTGACCGCCACCGGCGTGTCCAGGGGCGAGAGGGTGACGGTGGGCGCGGTCTGACAGGCGCCGTCCGTGACGCTCCCGATGAGGTTGGCCGGGGCGGCTGCCCACGCGGGAAGCGTGTCGATGGTCACGACGGGCGCATCTGGGTCGCCGCCAAAGACCTCGATGGTCACGGTACCCGTGTCCTCCAACTCCCCATCGCTCACGGCGAACGTGAAGGAGTCGGTACCCACAAATCCGTCCTCGGGCGTGTAGGTCGCCGTGGTTCCGGAGATGGACGCGGTTCCTCGCTGCGGCGTGTCGCGAATGGTGTAGTTGAGTTCGTCGCTGTCGATGTCCGTCGCCGTCAGGTCGGCGTCCACTGCGGTCTCCAGGACCGTGGTGACGCGGACGTCGGTGGCCACGGGCGGGTCGTTGACCGGGTGGACGGTGAAGGTGACCGTGGCCGCCTGTGAGTTCTGGGTTCCGTCGTTGACGAGGAATGTCATGGTCTCCTCGCCAAAGAAGTTCGCCGCCGGCTCGTAGCGCAGGTCTGGGGCGTTGCCGGAGATGGCACCGCGGTCAGGGAGCTGCTGGAGGATGAAGACGATGAGGTCTCCGTCCGCATCGGAGCCCTGGAGGACAAAGTCCACGCCGCTGTCCTCGTCGGTCTCGACGCTGAGCTCCTGGGCGGTCGGCGGGATGTTGTTGGCCCGCCGCACGCGCAGTGTGATGGTCGCCGGGTCGGACCACAGCATCCCGTCGCTCGCCCGGACCACGAAGGTGTCGTCGCCAAAGAAGGCGTCGTCGGGCGTGTAGGTCAGGTCGGGCAAGTCACCTACCAGGGTCCCGTTCGCTGGTTCTTCCACGATCTCGTAGGTGAGCGGTGACTGTTCTGGGTCGTCACCGACGACACCAAAGCTCACGGGCCTGCCTTGGTTTGTGTTGATCAGCAGGGGGAAGACGAGCGGCGCGTCGTTGATGGGCGCCACGGCAATGCGCGCGACCGCCGGATCGGATGTGAACTCGCCGTCGTCCACTGTGAAGGTGAAGAAGTCGTCGCCGTTGCTGTCCGCTTGCGGCGTGTAGACCAGGTTCGGCGCCTGGCCGGTGAGCTGTCCGCGACCGGGAAACTCCACGATGGTGAACAGCAGCTCGTCGCCGTTGAAGTCGTCACCCTGGAGCGTGATCGCGACGGCCACGTCCTCGTCCGTAGACCACTCGCTGCCGATGGCCGTGGGCGCGAGGTTCTCCTGGTTCTCCGCAAACACGCGGACCCGTACGGTCGCCTCGTTGGAGGTGGTGTTTCCGTCGCTCGCCGTCCAGGCAAAACTGTCTTCGCCGGAGAAGCCATCGCCGGGGACGTAGACAAGCTCAGGGGCCGTGCCCTCGAGCGTACCATTCTCCGGAGACCGGGTGATCGCGTAGGTCAGCTCCTCCGTGTCCGGGTCAAACGCAAAGAGGGGGACCGGGACTTCTACGCCCTCGTCGGTGGTGACGAGACTGTCGATGGCCTCTGGCGGGTCGTCCACCGGCGTGATGGTGATGACGACCTCCGCCTCCAGCGACTGCAGCCGCCCGTCACTGACAAGGTAGCGGAACGAGTCGCCACCCGCGTACTCCTCCTCGGGGATGTAGGTCACCGTCGGGCCGGTTCCCTGGACGACGCCGCGGGAGGGGGACTGGGTGATGACAAACTGCAGATCGTCTCCGTCGGGGTCCTCGGCGTCGAGTGTGATCTGCACGGGCACGTCTTCGGCCGTGGTCGCCTCACCGTCGGTGGCGGTGGGCGCCTCGTTCACCGCATCCACGAGGATGCGGACGGTCGTCTCCTCGCTGCTCGCCTCGCCGTCAGACGCCACGTAGACGAGCGCGTCTTCGCCCGTGAAGCCCTCGTTCGGGGTGTAGACCAGGTTCGGGGGATCGCCCGTGAGCTGGCCCTGGCTCGGGGGTGTGACGATCTGGAAATCCAGGTTGTCCCCGTCCGGGTCGTCCGCCGTCAGCGCGAAGCCCACAGCTGTGTTTTCGGTCGTGATGACCACGCTCGCCGATGTGACCGGTGGGTCGTTCACGGGGAGAACTTCAATGACGATGGTGGCGATGTTGGAGTCGAGGACGCCGTCGTTCACGCGGAAGTCGAAATTGTCGAAGCCGTGGAAATTGGCCGGCGGCGTGTAGCGCAGCGTCGGCGCGGTGCCTTCGAGACTGCCGCGGATCGGCTGGGTCAGGATTTCAAACTCGAAGTCGTCACCGTCGGCGTCCTCCGCCATCAACACGATGCCGACGACCGAGTCTTCGTCCACCTGGACCAGCGCCGGACTGGCGAACGGGGCTTCATTTGGGACCCCGACCCGCACGCGAACGAGGCCCGCGTCCGAGTCCTGAACGCCGTCGTTGACGGTGTAGGAGAAGAAGTCGGTGCCCTGGAAATCGCTCTCTGGGGTGTAGGTTACGGTCTGGCCATCGCCCGTGACGGTCCCGCTGAACGGTTGCACGGCGATTGCGTAGGTCAGCGCGCGTCCCTCGGGGTCCACGCCGTCCAGCGTGACGTCGACCGCGACGTTGATCTCGGTGTTGACCGTAATCGGGTTGGCCAGCGGTGGCAGGTTGGGGTCGCCGACCCGCAGGTTGACGATTCCTACCTCGGAGTCGGCGAGTCCGTCGTTGACGGTGTACGTAAAGATGTCGAGGCCTTCGAATCCCTGGTTTGGCGTGTAGGTCAGGTTGGGCGCCTGGCCGCTGAGCTGTCCGCTGCTGGGGGTGGTCACCAGGGTGTAGGTCAGCTCGTCACCGTCGCCGTCGAGGCCGCGCAATGTGACCGCGACGCTCTCGTCCACCGGCGTCTCCACGTCCAGGTCCAGGGCGCTGGGAATCTGGTTGAGGACGCCGACCACGAGGTCGATGCGGGCGGGGGCCGAGGTGATCTCGCCGTCGCTGACGGTGAAAGTGAAGCTGTCCCGGCCGTTGTAGTCCTGTTCCGGCGCGTAGAGGAGGTTCGGCGTCTGGCCGCTCAGCGCCCCGTGCTCAGGGGAATCGATGACCGCGAAGACGAGCGGTTGCCCCTCGGGGTCGGCACCCTCGAGCAGGATGTCGAGGGCGGTGTTTGCCGGGGTCGTCAGCTCCTTCGAGATGCCGAACGGCGCGATGTTCTCCACCCCGACCAGGACGGTGACGGTGCCCACGTTGGAGATCGTCTGTCCGTCGGACGCGACGTAGGAGAACTGGTCGAGGCCGGTGTAGTCGGCCTCCGGCGTGTACGTCAGGTTGGGCGGGTCCCCGGAGAGTGTTCCGTGGCCCGGCTCGTCTGCCACCTGGAAGGTGAGCGGATCGTCGTCCTCGTCGCTGCCGGTGAGGACGACCTGGACGGCGACGTTCACGTCGGTCTCACGCGTGATGTCCTGCACCACCGGCGCAGCATTGATCCCGACGAGCAGCGCGATGACCGCTGGCTCCGAGTCGTCCATGCCGTCGTTGGCCACGAACATCACGGCGTCGATGCCGGTGTAGTCGTCGTCGGGCGTGTAGGTCAGGTTGGGTGGCTGGCCGCTGAGGGTGCCGTTCTCCGGCTGGACGGTGACAGAGAACGTGAGCGGATCGTTGTTCGGGTCCTGGCCCGTGAGGACGAACGCCACGGGCGTGTTCACCGGCGTGACCAGGTTCTGGTCGAGAGCTACAGGAATGCCATTGACTGCGCCTACATCGATGAAAACCGTGGCCTCGCCAGAGTCGTTGACGCCGTCGTTGGCCACGAATGTGAAGCTGTCCGGCCCCTCGTAGCCATCCTCTGGGGTGTAGGTCAGGTTCGGCGCCTGGCCGCTGAGCGCGCCGTGCTCGGGTCCGGCCGTCACCTCAAAGGTGAGATCGTCGCCCTCGTCGTCTGTGGCAGTCAGGGTGATGTCCAGAGGGGTGCCGACCTGGGTCACCACGGCCTGCGACTGGGCCTGTGGCGGGTCGTTGAAGTCCTCCTCGACCACGACGGAGACTGTCGCGATGTCGCTGTCGGCTTGTCCGTCGTTGACCTGGAACGTGAACGAGTCAGCGCCCGCGTAGTCTTCGTCGGGCGTGTAACGCACCTGCGGGGGAACGCCGGACAACACTCCGTGCGCTGGGTCGTCGACGACCACAAACGTCAGCTCGTCGTCGTCGATGTCCTGGCCGTCCAGGACAATGTCGATCCCCATGTTCTGCAGTGTCGTGACGCTCTGCGTGAACGCGATGGGGACGGTGTTGTCGCCGGCGTTGGCAGGGGTCGCCATGGCCAGCGTTGCCGCTGTCACAGCGACAACGGTCCATGCTCGTGTGCGGCGCTCGGGGGGCATGGCGGGGCGCAGACGGTCGGTATGCTGGCCGCGTCGACCGCGGTCGCGCGCGTTACGTCCGGGGGTCGGTTCGGGGCGCATGTACTGTCTCACTCGATGCAGTGGTCGGGGACGGGGACACGGCTGTCCAGTCCGTTGTAGCGCTCGATGTCGTCGCAGCAGGCGCTCGGGACCTCGACATCTGGGTCCCACACCAGGTTGTAGATGCCGACAACGAGGCAGCGCGAGTTGATCAGCAGTGTCATGAAGTCATCGGGCTTCTTGTCGTTGCGGAAGCTCTCGGCGCGCTGAAGCTGGGCCACACCCTCAAGGTAGACCTCGTTGGTGCGGTTGAGGAAGGTGCCAGCTGCGGCCACGTTTCGCTCGGCGAGCAGGTAGACGATCTGCGTCATGCCCCATTGCCAGTTACGGACCCAGGTCGTGTCGTTCTCGGCCTCTTTGAGAGCGAGCGCCGTGTCGGTCAAGCCGAGGAAGAGCGTCACGTGCTCGAGGTCGGTCAATGATCCCTGTCCGCCAAAGACGAAGTCCGTGATCAGCGGCCGGACCGTGTCCTCCATCGTCGCGAGCGCGGTGACGATCTGGGCTCGACCGGGCAGCGCCGGGTCCACGTCCACGTACGCCTGCATCTGGCGAATCATCTCGATGGTCAGGTCGCGCATCTGCGGGAAGAAGTCCGCGATGAAGGGGATGCGTCCGTCCTCGAGCCAGAAGGTGGCGTTGGCCAGTGCGAGGAACCCAGAGGACGGGTCCTCGGCCTCCCAGGCGCGCTCGGCCGCGGCGGTGAACGTCGCCGCGGTGTCAAAGCGGCTCTGGCTTTCCTCGCCCGGCGCGAGTCGACGCGAGTCCGCGAGCCGGCTGGTCATCCAGATGGACGCCTGCTCGCCGCAGAAGCCGGCCTCGGCCGGGATTGCGATCTGGTTGTCGTACGCGCGGGCGACGAGGAGGTGCGCGTAGGCGTCCTCAAACCCGAGCATCATGTTGCCGTAGACGCCAGCGTCAAAACCCTGGAGTGACCGGTTGAGCTTGGTCAGCGCGTCGGCCAGCGCCGCGGTGGCCTGCTGGTTCTCGGAGCTCAGGTTGGAGACGGCGTTGCGCCACGCGACGATTGCCGCGCGCAAGGTGGAGATGCGGAAGTAGTAATCCTTGGCGGTCGAGCGTCCCGACACGTCGGTGGCCTCGATGCGGACCCGGTAGAATTCCAGGTCCAGGCTCTCCATCTTCAGCTCGCCCGCCTCGGAGCAGTACAGCCGGTTGGTGCAGAGCGCCAGCGATGTGGAGATGGTGCCTGAACCGGGCTCGCCGCTGCGGGCGTCGAAGGTGTTCTCGTACAGAGTCCACTCCTGGTCATCCTCCTCACTGAGCAGGCGCACGCGTGCGGTTGCAAGACCGCTGCGCAGGTCGCGCAGGAGCGTCGCCATGACGACGGAGTCGGTACCGCCGACGGCGGGCCACGTGTCCTGGTTTTCGCTGTCCACGCCGTTCTGGTCGAGCCGCGTGAACAGGATGACCGGGTCGTTCTCGTCTACGCCGAAGATGCGACTTCCCGCTGCGCGCAGCCCTGAGCAGGTGCTGGTGACGTTCAGAGTGGTGGGGTATTTGCCGTCGCCCTTGTTGGCGGATGCGGTCCACTGGCCCTGTCCGACGTTCGTGACCGTCAGGCCCAGGTCGGGGCTGGAGGTGACGGTCGGGGTCTGGTCGCAGTCGAGGTCATTGATGGTGGCCAGGAAGTTCTGCGCGGACGTGTGCCAGCCTGCGGCGGGGCCGTTGATGGTCAGGGTCGGCGGCCGCGCGATGACAAAGTTGAACTGCGTCATCGCGCTGGCGGCACCGTCGGTGACGGTGACGGTGACGGTGTAGGGCGAGTTTGCGCGGGCCCCGTCTTCGACGCGTCCGCTGATGGCGCCCGCCTGCGAGATGGACAGGCCCGGGGGCAAGCCGGAGGCGGTGTGGGTCAAGACCTCGTTGTCCGGATCGCTCGTCTCGATGCGCAGCGAGACGCTGGATCCCTCGCCTGTGGTCTGCGTGCCGGGGTTTGTGATGGTGGGCGGCCGGTTCAGGTTGGCGACGGTCCACTGGAACTGCACCGTGGTGCTGAGGTTGCCGTCGCTGGCGGTGACCCGCGTGGTGTACGGGCTGTTGGCCGCAGCGGTGTAGCTGAGCGTCCCCGTGATCCGCCCGGTCCCGCTGTCGATGCCGAGGCCGTCGGGCAGGGCCGCGACGGTCCAGGTCAGATCGTCACCGTCCACGTCCGACCCCACGACCTGGAGCGCGACCGCGTCGTTCTCCGTGTGGCTCTGGTTGCTGGGCGCGGTGACCGAGGGGGCATCGTTGATGGGGCGCACCGTGACCGTGACGGTGCCCGCCGCCGAGTCCACCGTGCCGTCATTGGCCAAGAACTGGAATGTGTCTGTGCCCGTGTAGTTGGCGTTGGGCGTGTAGCGAACCTGCGGTGGGGTGCCGGTGACGGCGCCGTTGGCGGGCTGCGCGGACACGCGGTACGTCAGGGTGTCGCCGTCTGCGTCGGTGCCGCTCAGGGTGAGATTGACCGGCGTGTCCTCGTCGGTGGTGGCGGTCTGGGCCAGGGCCACGGGCACGTCGTTCACAGCGTTGATGCGCACGGTGACGGTGGCGATGTTGGAGTCCGCGAGCTGGTCGTTGGCCTTCCAGGTGAAGGAGTCGTTGCCGTTGTAGTTTGCCGCGGGCGTGTAGGAGCAGACCCGCCCGTTGCAGCTCAGGGAGCCGTTCCCCGGTTGCGCGACGATGTGGTAGGTCAGCGTGTCGTTCTCCACGTCGGTGGCGGCGAGCACGATCTGAACGGCCGTGTCCTCGTTGGTGGACGCGCTCAGGTTCGTCGCCACCGGTGCGTCGTTGACGGCGGGCACGCGGATGAAGACCTGGACCGGCGACGAGTAGGCGCCCGCGGAGTCGCGGACCCGGAACAGGAACGAGTCGTCGCCGTTGTAGTCCCGGGTTGGCTCGTAACGCAGGTTGGGCGGGTCGCCCACCAGACGTCCGTTGGCCGGCTGACTGACGATGTGGAACGTGAGGTCGTCCCCGTCGATGTCGGAGCCCGACAGGGTGAAGTCCTTGGGCGTGTCCTCGGGCGTGGTGATGGTCAGCGCGTTGGCCGTCGGAGGATCGTTCACCGGGTTGATCTGCAATGTGATCGTCGCCGTGTTCGAGCTGGTGGAGCGATCCGCCGCGCGGAACCCAAAGCTCGTGCTGCCGTTGAAATTGGCCCGCGGGACGAAGCTGCAGGACGCGCCGTTGCAGGTGAGCGTGCCGTTGGCGGGCTGGCTGACGACGGAGTAGGTCAGGTTATCGCCGTCCACATCGGTGGCGGTGAGCGTGAAGGTCGTCGTGGCGTCCTCGTTGCCAGAGACCGTGGCGTTTCGGGCCACGGGTGCGTCGTTGATCGCGGCGACGCTGATGGCCACGGTCGCGGTGTTCGAGGCCGCGTTGCTCGGGTCGCGCACGCGGAACGTGAAGGCGTCAGCGCCGTTGAGGTTTGCCGTGGGCGTGTAGGTCACGTTGGGGAGGTTGCCGCTGAGCGCACCGCGGCTCGGGGCGGACACGAGCTCCCACCGGAGCGTGTCCCCGTCGATGTCGGCGGCGCTGACGGTGATCGCCACCGCGGTGTCCTCGTTGGTCGCCGCGGTCCGGCTGCTCGCCGTGGGCGGGTCATTGACCGGCCGGATTGTAATGGTCGCCGTGGCGTTGGCGGTCTCGTCGGAGGTGTCGGTGACCCGCCACCCAACGGTGTCTGTGCCGTGCACATTGGCGTTTGGCGTGTAGGTGCATACCGCGCCGTTGCAGCTGATGTTACCCTTGCCGGGGTTTGACGTGATGGCGTAGGTGAGGGCGTCACCGTCGGGGTCCGTCGCGGACAGCGTGAACGTAAACGCCGTGTCTTCGTCGGTGGAGACGGCCTGGTTGTTGGCGGTGGGCGCGGCGTTCACGTTGCGGACGGTGACGGTGACGGTGTTGTCGCCGGTGGCGCCGCTCGTGTCGGTGACGCGGTACCGGAAGGTGTCCGTGCCGTAGAAGTCCTGGCGCGGGGTGTAGCGGCACACCTTGGAGTTGCGCTGGACTCCGCCCTGCTGGCGCTGGGAGGTACGTGCGGCCAGGCGCGCGGCGGCTTCCACGTAGGCAAAGTTTGTGTCCGGGTCCTTGTCGTTGGTGGAGCAGACGTAGCGGTTCATGCCGTAGCTGCAGCTGCCGTCGTTGAAGCGGATGTTGTCCACGTTCCAGTCGTATTGCAGCAGCCAGCAGTCGCGGTGGTAGTCCCCGTTGGGTTCGGAGTAGGTCGTGTCGCGCATCCACCAGCTGTGTCCGTCCCGTGCGCGCCAGTCAGGCACGGAGCGGCTGTTCATGGGGTAGCCCGTGTAGTTGCCGCCGTCCCACGCTTTGTAGACGCCGGGAATGTTGCGGAAATAGCTCGTGCCAAAACGGGCCAACAGCGAGCGCCAGTGGGCTTTGCCCTTGGGCACGACGATGTCCATGCCCAGCGACTCGCAGGTGTCCCAGTCTCGTGCGCGGTAGGTGGTCAGCCCGGTGGCGACCTCTACCATGGTGTAGCCGCCGCCGTCGGTGGTCATGTCGCAATAGGCCTGCACGTTCCCCTTGCCGGGGTTGATCGTGTAGATGCCGCTGCGGGCCGTGGAGTCCTTCTCCAGAATCTCCAGGCAGGATTTGGGCGCGAAGATGTCCCCGTCCTTGGCGTTGGTGGAGCAGATGTAGCGCGTGGTGGAGTAGCTGCAGCTGCCGTCGTTGAAGCGCAGCTCGTTTACGTCGTGGTGGTAGAGGCTCAGCCAGCAGTCGGCGTGGTAGTCGCCATTGGGCTCGCTGTACGGGGTGTCGCGGACCCACCATGAGCCGCCGTCCACGGACTTCCAGTCGGGGACGGTGCGGCTGTTCATGGCGTAGCCGGTGTAGTTGCCGCCGTCGTAGGGCTTGGTCATGCCCGGCACGATGCCAAAGTAGCTGGTCCCGTACTTGTTGAGCATGGCGCGCCAATGCTCCTTGCTGCGGGGCACCACCAGGTCCAGGCCCACGTCTTTGCAGGAGTTGGCGTCGCGGCTGCGGTAGGTCTGGCGACCGCTGGCGACGGGGTAGTAGTCGTAGCCGCCTCCGTCCGTGGTCATGTCGCACCAGACCTGGAGGTTGCCGCGGCCCTGGGGATTGATGGTGTAGGTGCCGGTCGCCGCGTCGGGGTCGGCCAGCAGGATCTCCACGCACGACTGCGGCGTCTGGCTGGTGACGCCGTCCTTGTCGTTTGTGGAGCAGACATAGCGGGTGGCCGAGTACGAGCAATTGCCGTCGTTGAAGCGCAGGTCGTTTACGTCGTGGTGGTAGAGGCTCAGCCAGCAGCCGCCCCAATAGTCGCCGTTGGGCTCGCTGTACGTGGCGTCGCGCAGCCACCAGGAGCCGCCGTCGATGGCTTCCCAATGGGGCACGGCGCCAGATTTCATCGGGAAGCGCGTGTAGTTGCTCCCGTCGGCGCGTTTGGTGATGCCGGGCACGATGGTGAAGAAGCTCGTGCCGAACGTCGTCAACAGGGAGCGCCAGTGCTCTTTCGTGCGCGGCACGACCATCTCCATTCCCATGTCGCGGCAGCTGTTGTGGTCTGTGTCCCGGTAGGTGCGCACGCCGTTGTCGACGGGGACCATCGTGTAGCCGCCGCCGTCGGTCGTCATGTCGCAATAGGCCTGCACGAGAGTGCCGGCCTGGGGCTGGATCTGGTACCAGCCTGTGGGCGCGTTCTGGACCTCGCGCTTGAGGTCCAGACAGGACGCGTACTTGCCGTCGTGCTCGCTGACGGGCCCGTCCTTGTCGTTGGTCGAGCACATGTAGCGGCTTGTGGCGTAGTTGCAGTTGTAGTCGTTGAACTGCAGGTTGTTCGGGTCCCAATTGTACATGTTGAGCCAGCAGTTGCCGTAGTAGTCGCCGTTGGGCTCGCCGAAGGGCGAGTCGCGCAGCCACCAGCGTCCGCCGTCACTGGCGCGCCAGTCCGGCACGCTGCCCCACTTCATCGCGTACGAGGTGTAGTTTCCGCCGTTGAGGGGCTTGCTGATGCCGGGCACGACGCCAAACCAGGAGTTTCCGTAGCGGCCGATCATCGCGCTCCAATGCGCCTTGGTGCGCGGTACGACGATGTCCATTCCGAGCTCTTTGCACGTGTTGTGGTCGGTGCTCCGGTACGTCGTGCGGCCGTTGACGGGCTTGTAGGTATAGCCGCCGCCGTCGGTGGTCATGTCGCAGTAGACGCTGGTGTTGCCGTAGCCCTTGGGATTGATGGTGTAGTCCCCGCTGGGCGCGTTGGGGTTGCCGCGCTTGATGTCAGCGCAGCTGGCCGGGGAGCCGCCCTCGTAGCCAGGTTTGGCGTTCGTGGAGCACACGTAGCGGGTCGTGCTGTAATTGCAGTTGCCGTCGTTGAACCGGATGTTGTCCACGTTCCAGTCGTATTGGAGCAGCCAGCAATTGGCGTGGTAGTCGCCGTTGGGCTCGGAGTAGGGCGTGGCGCGGACCCACCAATCGCCGCCGCCCAGCGGCCCCCACTCTGGGACCGATTGCGAGTTGAATGCGTAGGATGTGTAGTTGCCGCCGTTGGTCTTCTTGCTGATGCCAGGGATGGTGTTGAAGTAGCTGGAGCCGTAGCGGTTGAGCAGCGCGCGCCAGTGCTCCTTGGTGCGTGGCACCACGATCTCAAGGCCCACATCGTGGCAGGAGTTTGCGTCCGTGGAGCGGTAGGTCCGCCGGCCCGCGACGACAGGGTAGTAGTCGTAGCCGCCGCCGTCCGTGGTCATGTCGCAGTAGACGCGGGTGATGCCCGTGCCGGTGCGGATGTTGTACTCGCCGGAGGCCGAGTTGGGCTCCGCCTTCTTGATCGCGTAGCAGGACGAGTATTGGCCGTCGAAGCCGCCGACAGGCCCGTCCTTCTCATTGGTCGAGCAGATGTAGCGGGTGGTCGAGTAGCTGCAGTTTCCGTCGTTGAACCGGATGTTGTTCACGTTCCAGTCGTATTGCAGCAGCCAGCAGTTGGCGTGGTAGTCGCCGTTGGGCTCGCTGTAGGTGGAGTCGCGGACCCACCAGGAGCCCCCGTCGGTGGCGCGCCAGTCCGGTACGGACCCCGACTTCATGGCGTAGCCGGTGTAGTTGCCACCGCTGCTGGGCTTGACCACGCCGGGGATGATCTGGAAATAGCTCGCCCCATAGCGCGAGAGCATGGCGGACCAGTGGGCCTTGGTGCGTGGCACCACGATGTCCATGCCGATGTCCTTGCAGCTGTTTCCGTCCGTGGACCGGTAGGACCGGATGCCGCTGGAGATGGGGTAGTAGTCGTAGCCGCCGCCGTCGGTGGTCATGTCGCAGTAGACCGTCACCGTGCCGGCTCCCTGCGGGTTGATGACGTAGTTGCCGCTGGCGGCGTTGTTGTTGTCGCGCTTGATCGCGGCGCACGACTCAGGCTCGCCGGTCAGATTCTCCGGCCCTTCCTTGTCGTTGGTGGAGCAGAGGTAGCGGGTGGTGGAGTAGCTGCAGCTGCCGTCGTTGAAGCGCAGGTCGTTCACGTCCCAGTGGTACATGCTCAGCCAGCAATTGGCGGTGTAGTCACCGTTGGGCTCGCTGTAGGTGAAGTCGCGCAGCCACCAGCGCCCACCGTCCACGGCTTCCCACTCCGGCACAGAGTCGGAGTTCATGGCGTAGCCCGTGTAGTTGCCCCCGCTGGTTCGCTTGAAGACGCCGGGGACGATGCCGAAATAGCTCGTGCCGTAGCGGTTGAGCATGGACCGGAAGTGATTCTTCGTGCGGGGCACAGCCATCTCGAGGCCCAGCGCCTGGCAGCTGTTCGTGTCCGTGCTGCGGTAGGTGCGCGCGCCGCTGGCGATGGGGTACATCGTGTAGCCTCCGCCGTCGGAGGTCATGTCGCAGTAGACAGTCAGTGCGCCCTTGGGCCCGTCGCCGTCGGGGTCAATCGAGTAGTTCCCGCTCGTGGCGCTGACGTTGCCGAGCTTGATCTGCCGGCAC
>CALBXO010000953.1 GCA_937890335.1 uncultured Pseudomonadota bacterium
CTACCACGGACGGCGTGTACCGCAGAGGCAGAGTCTCGTTGCCGAGCCACAGCCGCGCCTGGTCCGCGAAGAACTCGGAGTTGACGAGCCCGGACTGCCCGCCCGGCACCACGTTCTGCCCGCGCACTTCGCCGTCCTTGACGCCGATGACCATGCGCATGACCGGGCCGGAGCCATAGGTGAACCGCGTGCCGCTGAAACCGGGGCTCGCCGCGTCCACGGAGTAATTGTCCCCAGGCCGCGGGAACCAATCGAGTCGGCGGCGGGGATCCATGGGGTCCAGGGGACCGTCTACGATGTTGTGCACGTTCGTGTTGATGCTGAAGGCGTCGAGCAGAAAGCCAAACCCCGAGTCCGGCGGCAGCTGGTCTGCGATGACCGACTCAAAGCGGACCTGGTGCCGCAGCCCCCAGAGCCACTGGTCCATGTCCGCAGTGCCAAAGCCGCCCTCGGACCGCGCCGTCGGCTCGGCAGTCAGCCAATCCAGGCTGCGACTCAGCGAGCTGAGCAGCACTTCGTGACTGCGCTCCACTTCGTCGGTCCCGAGCACATCAAAGAAGGCACTCTCGCCCGTGGCCTCGTTCCAGCTTGAGAGCGCCCCTGGGTTGTCACCTCCACGCCCCTCGAGCAGCCGCCGCAGGGTGATCGCCCGGCGCCGCGAACCGCTGAAGCGGAAGGCCGGGTTCATGTTCTCGTCACCGAAGGTGTCCTCCAGCGCGCGCGGCAACCACGCGTTGAAGATCATCGTGGCGACGGCGTCCGCGCGCCCCTGCTCGTCGCTCGTGTTGTAGAAGGTGTCCACGCCGCTGCGCGCGTCGTAGCCGCTCTCCGCCCAGGCCGAGAACCGCTGTGTCACCGCGTCGAGCCGGTCCTTGTCCGCGGTGTACATCGCCACCAGCCGAGCCTCCCACGGCGACAATTCACGGTCGACAAGCGTCAACGCCCGGGCGTCCATCACCGCCTGGACCACGTACGGCGCGAACAGCTCGCCGAGCCGCGAGCGTTGGTCGCCCTGAATGGCCGCCATGTCCTCAATGCTGGCGTTCCGGTCCGCCGTCGCGGCCTCCAGGCCCTGTCGAATGGAGTCCGCCCGCACCGAGGACCACGGTCCGCCGATGTACCAGGGGTCGTCATACAGCGTCCCGTCGTTGTGGATGGGGGCCGGCTGGTTGTTGGCGTTGAGCACAAACCCCTCCGCTGGGCTTGTGGACTGCGGCGTCGCGTCAAAGGGCACGATGCACTTGTACGGATCTTCCTGCCCCGGCGCCTCGTCCACCTTCCCGTCCGTGCCCGTCGGGATGGAGAACCCGCCGTACGTGGTCCCGTCCAGGAGCTGCGTCGGGTCTGCGCCCGGCAGCCATCGTCCGTCTTCGTCGCGTGGAAGGTACCCGCGGCAGGGAACACCCTGGTAGGGCGTGAACAGGATGTCGCCGTTGCCGTCCACCACGGACGAGTAGAGCATATTGCCCACCAGTCCTTTGGTGCTCTCCTGGTAGTCGGCGACCGTCTTCGCCTTGGCGAACTCAGACACGGCGCTGATGTAGCGCGTCGCGTCGAACGCTGTGTAGTCAAAGCTGACGGCGGTGACGACGCCGTCGTCGTCCATGTCGCCCGGCACGATGCTGCGGTCGGCAAAGCGGACCACCGCCTCCCCTTCACCGGGCGCCTCCTCCTCGGCGAGGACCCGCCCCTCCACATCAAAGAGGTAGCGCCCGTCGAAGGTCGTCCATCGGGAGAACGTCTCGGTCCGACCCACACTGTCGAGCGCCGGGGCGTCGGCGATGACAATCTCTTCGTCCACGCGCACGAGGTCGCGCCAACCGTCCGCAAAGCGGCTCCGGGCGGGCAGGCCATCGTCGCCGAGCTCCAGCTCCTCGCGGTACCAGTCCGTCGTGTCTGCGACCGGGTTGACCTGGCTCCAGGCGATGTCGCCGTTGGTGCCAACCCCGAGCACGGGCAGGCTCTGGATCAAGACCCCGGCCTGGCGGATGTCCCCGCCGCCAAACACCTTCGTGTCCATGCCCACCTGCCACATGATGCTCGGCACGTAGAGCGGCAGGTGCCCGTCTCCAGCGACGAGCGCAAACCCATCCTCCGCAAAGTCGCCGTGCACCGCCCAGCAATTGGAACCAAAATTGTCGGCCTCGCGGCGACCCAGGACGATGGCGAGCCGATCCAGCCGACTGCGAACGCGCTCCGACAGGGCCTTCTGGATGCCACCCACTGCCCGTGGAACATCGGCTACGACGGGATCCGCGGGTTTGCGGCCGTCCTGGATACCGAACCCGTCGGTCGACGCGACAGGGAAGAAGCTGTCGAGCCGCTCCCAGACATCGTCCCGCGCGCCCTGCGTGCGCAGCTGCGAGAACGCCGCGTCTTCATCAAACAGCCCGGCACTCAGCCGCTCCCACGCGTCCTGGCGGCCTGGGTCCCCCGTATCGAACGTCGTCTCGTACATGATCACGACCACCATCGCTGCGATGTCCAGACGCGTGAACGGAACCAGCGCGTCGGCGGGCTTCGTGTAGCCCAACAGGAGCGCCGCCAGCGCGATCTCGCTCGGTGCCTGCAGCTTGTCCTCCTTGGTGAGCTCGATGTAGCGGTTGATGCCCTCCACGAAGGCATCGACGAACTCCGCATCCTCGGGGGCCATATTGTCGTGGATGCGCTGCGCGACGTAGGGCATGCCGAGCTGACGCGATTCAATGTCCGCCCCGAGGGCCAGGTCGCCGAGCAGCGCCGACAGCTTGCCCTGGGCCAGGCGCCGCTGAAGATCCATGACAAACAGCCGGTCGCGGGCCACGGTGAACCCCAGCGCCACACCCAGGTCGTGCCGGTTCTCCGCGTAGATGTGCGGCACGTTCCCCTCGGTGCGCACCACCTGTACGGGCGCCGTGAGCGTCGGCAGCAACCAACGCTGCGTCTCCGGGACCCCCAGGATCTCCCCCGGTTCGCCCGGCGGGAGATCGGGTGGAACATCCGGAGTCACGTCGGGCGGGTCCGCGTCCGGCTCCTCCTCGGAGCCGTCAGCATCCGCAGTGTCCAGCGCGTCGTTCCCGATATCCGGGGCGGGTGCGGGGTCTTTCTTGTCAGAGTCTCCGCACGCGGCGACGACAAAGAGCAGCAGCAGCAGGGATGTTTTCATCGCCCACAGAATAGGCCACGCAGGGCCCCGAACGCGAGCGGTTGCGTGCGACGGTGCCCGCGGGTAAACCCAAAGACATGACACGACGCCTGCTGCCAATGCTGCTTTTGCTCGCCATGACCGCCACCGCCGGGTCCGGCTGTGGCGAGGAGTGCCGAGATCTGACCGTCCGCGAGTGCAACACCCGCAACGATTGTGCGGCGACGCGAATGCGGGTGAAGAACCGCAACGGCTCGCACGACACCGTGAAGTGCGTCGAGAGAAGCAGGTGACGCAACGCCTCACGGTCGCCCTGGTGCACTGGAAGGCCGCGGAGGCCGGCGAGCGCCTGGAGAGACTGACTGAGGCCGGGTTGGCGCCCTACCACCTCGACTTTTCGGGCTCCACCAGCCTCGCGCCGCTGCGCAAGGATCCCCCGGACGCTGTGGTCATCGACCTCGGGCGCCTGCCCTCGCACGGGCTCGAGATCGGCTGTGCCATCCGGGCCTCAAAGACCACGCGGGGCCTGCCGCTCGTCTTCGTGGACGGCAAACCGGACAAGGTGGAGCGCGTGCGAGGCGAGCTGCCGGACGCGACGTTCTGCGTCTGGACCGACATCGGCAACGCCGTGACGCACGCCATCCACCACCCTCCGCTGCACCCATCCATACCCGTGCCCCATCTGGAGCGCCCAAACACCACTGCGCTCGTGCGCAAACTGGGCATCAAGGCCGGGATGAAAGTGGGCCTGTGGGACGCGCCGGAGAACGTCGCCAGGATACTCGGCGACCTGCCCAGGGGCACAGCGCTCGTCGCCGAGGGGCAGTGCGAACTGACACTCTATTTCGTGACGACGCTCGTCGATCTCGAGGCCCGCACCCCCGAGCTGCTGGACGCCGCCGGTCGTGGGGGGCTTTGGATCTGCTGGCCTAAGATGGCGCAGAAGGTGATCGCCACCGATCTCAAAGGGGGCGTGATCCGGGACACGCTGATTGCCGCCGGCCTCGTGGACCACAAAGTCTGCCGAGTGGACGATGTCTGGTCCGGGCTCCGGTTCGCTGTGAAATCCTGAGCGCCGCCCGACCGCGCGCACCCTCGCAGCACCAGTCACGACCCGGTGGCGAAGCGGCGATCACCAGCTGCCGGCCCACTCCCGCGCGCCCGCCGGCAGCGTCTGGTTCCCACCCGACTGCCAGGTTACGGAGCCCTGCTCGTCGACCTTGATCAGCTTGAACGCCGTCCCGTGGGCGGTGTCCAGTTCCAGCGCGGCCCGCCAGACCGGGTAGTCCGTCGGGTTCATTGGCACTGCGTGCGCCAGGTCCCAACCGCCGAGCTCCGGCGCGTCACCCACGAGGAAGACGCTCTCTCCCCACGCGGTCTCCACATGCTGCTCATCAGCTTACTGACCGACCTCACCAAAG
>CALBXO010000954.1 GCA_937890335.1 uncultured Pseudomonadota bacterium
CCGCGGAAAATCCTCGTCGATCTGGCCGTCACAGTCGTTATCGACTCCGTCGCAGACCTCCTGGGTCGCGCCCTCACAGCTGCCATTATTGCCGCCGTTGTTGCCGCCGTTATTGCCCCCGCCGCGGAAGGGTGTCTCGTCGGGGTCGTAGGTCGGTAGACACGCCACGGTCACGGTCAGCGACAGGGCCAGGATAACGATGCGCATGGAATCCGCCTCCAAACAGTCTCAGATCCGCGGGCACAATAGCACATTCGGCGTCGCGCGGCAGCGACCTGCGTCACTGGCTTGCACACGAGCCATACGGGTGCTAAATCGCGTAGCTGCCGCCTTCGACGGCTTCGGAGAGCCCCGTGTCCAGCCAGGAAACCGACAATTCTGAGGTGGTCGAGACCCTTCGCGATCTCAAGACGGAGATCGTCGAGTCCCGAAACCTCACCATCAAGACCGATCATCTGGTCAAGAATCTGAGCGCCGACGTGCGCCAGATCGGCCGGCGACAGGAGAAGTACGAGAAGCGCTACGTGTTCAACAGCGTCTTCGCGTACATCCTCTTCTCCGTCCTCATCTTTGCCGGCCTGTACCTGGCGTTTCAGAGTCAGGTGGCCCGAGAGCGAGAGGCGGTGCTGGCGCGCGACGTGCGGATCGCTGACCTCCACGACCGCGTCGCCGAGCTGGAAGCTGAACTCGAGCGGCGCAAGGACGCCGAAGAGCAGGCCTACACCCTGTACCGGCTCGTCGAGGACAACCGACGCGACGAGGTACTCACTTCCTTTCCGCAGGCCCGCGGCAAGCTCGTCAACCGCGCCGAGGTCGAGCTTCTCCGGCGCGAGGTCCTGCGCATCAACGAAGAGCTGGCACGTGCGGCCTTCGACGATGGCGTGGAGTCATTCCGTACCCGCAAATACGACAAGGCGCGCGAGGCGTTGACCAAGTCGCTGGGCCACATCGACAAGCCTGTGTACGCCATGGAGCTCAACTACAAGCTCGGCATGAGCCACTTCAAGCTCAAAGACTACAACGCCGCAGCCGAGCACCTGCGCGAAGCCACGCGGCACGAGCAGCGCAAAGAGCTGCGCAACGAGACCATGTGGCACCTCGCCGTCGCGCTCGACAGCGAGGGCAGGGGCAGCGAGGCGAGGGCGGCCTACGAGGCGTACGTGAAGAAGTTCGCGTACGACAAGCGCGCCCTCTCCGCGCAGAAGCGCGTCCTGCACTACATCCGTGAGAAGGTGGGACAATGAGTGACGCGCCCGCTGAGCAAGAGGTCGAGCGTTCCGGTGGCTACATCGGCAAGGACGCCAGCAAAGACCCCTCGGTTCGCAAGACCGCAAAATTGATCCGCCGCGTCGGGTTTGCGCTCCTGGCGCTGTTGCTGGCCTGGACGGTCGGCCCGATCTTCGTGGCCGTCATCGGCGGGCTGATGAAGGGAGAGGTGCGCGATCCTGTCTCCCACCGCTCCGTGGACCAGGACACCCAGTCCAACGACTGCCAGGTCTGGGGACTGGACCTGCTGGCGATGAAAGAGGTCGCCGAGGGCGACGGCGCTGAGAAATGGCGCGAGCATTGCGGCCCGACCAACCCGCGGATCGCGGAGCGCCTCTTCCGCGAGGACGAGCCCTGACGGGCTCACGGACCGCGCGGTGCGCGGCGACGGACTACTGCGGGATGACCGTCTCGTAGTCTGTGGAGGTAATGGCGGGCACGAGCACCACGTAGCTGCCGCCCTCATCCGTGCGCCCTGTCCCGACGAGCCGCGGGGCCGCGCCGCCGGTCCGAAAGACCTCCACGAGCACATCGGGCAAAGGCGCCGCGTCGGGTCCCAGGACCTGGCCATAGGCCACGTTGCCGGGGCTGGCGATGACATCAATGTCCGCACCTTCGCGCCCAATCTCGACGCCGGCTGTCGTACCACGCGCCCAGCCGCTGCCCTCCCCAGGGATCGCTTCAATCTCGTAGACACCGGGATGCACTCGAATCTCGAACCACCCGTCGGCGTCCGTCCGCGCGGACACATTCTGTGTCCCGGCGGCCGCCGCGGAGTTCAGGAACTGAAGCCGAAACTCCACGATCGCCGCCGGAATCGGCTCCCCGACGGGGTTGAGCATCAATCCGGTGACCTTGGCCTTGCGAGGCAACCTCAGCTCGGACAGCGAGTCTGGCACGTCGCCCTCCGCAAGCAGGTCCAGACCGCTCAGTTCAGTCACGGCGTAGTCGCTGTCGGGCCCCGGCACCAGGACCACATTATAGCGCCCGGCAGGCAGCCGCAGGTCGAAGCTTCCGGCGGTATCCGTCTCCGTAGTCACGTTGACGACTCCATTGCCGACCACACCGGAGAAGACGAGCCGAGCCGACGGAACCAGGGCGCCATCCTCTCCTCGGACCACACCGAAGACCGGCCGACCCTGCGGCTCCACATGCCCGAGGCTCTGATCGCCAACCTGCACGTCTTTGCCTGTGAGCTCCACGTCCTCGACGACGACACGCGGGAGAATCCGAACCTCTTCGACCGGGCTCAAGACCAGGTCCACGCGCGACTCCGTGTCGCGCACCAGCACTTCAAACAAACCATCTTCGAGGGTCTGCATGGTCGTGCTCACCGTCGCGTCCGCAGCGTCCACGGCGCGAACCCGGATGCCGGCCAGTGGTTTGTTCTCCCCGTCGTCGGTCGTGTAGACCACGCGCCCCCGCAGGCGTGTGTACTCCGCGCTCGCCGGAAGCTCGATGTCGTAGTGCACATCGACCCGAACGGGCACGCCACGCAGCGTGTGAGGGGGCAGATCCGCCCGCTCGGGCAGGACAGTGATGTCATACTCTCCCTGCGGCAGCTGCAGGGAGAACCCGGTGTCGCGGTTGGACTGGCTCTGGAAACGCAGGTTGCGACCGGGAATCGACGGGCTGACGCGATGCAGGAGCAGCTGAGCAGCGACCGCGTTGGGGGCATCACCGCCGCGCTCGAACACGGTCCCCATCATCAGCACCGGCCGCAGCAGCTGAAGGTCCGGAAGCTCGGAGCCTTGCTCCAGCTCCACCGCCGGATACTGCTCCGTCAGGTAGGCCGACGTGTTCGGCGGCGTCAATTGAACTGCGACGAGCTCGCGCTCAGCGGTCTCCACCACGCAGAAACCGACCTCACAGACCTGGCCGTCCACACAGTCCGCCGCGGACTCGCACAAGCGAAGCGACTCCGCCGGCGGCGCCTCGGGCAACTCAAGCGTGCAGCCGACCGCGCCGACGACGACCACGAGCAGCGCGACTCTGAGGGATGCGATGGTCATTGTGCTGGGCATTCGCCGTTGAACTCGATGGTCCATGAGTACGAATCTACGAAGTTCTCCTCTGGGATGACGGGGCTGCCGTTCTCGTCGATGCGCATGCGCCCGTCGGCCACGTAGACGAACAGCGTGGCGCGATCCACGCCGCGCCATTCCGCCGTGCAGGGGTCCACGGAGAGTTGTGAGCCTGTGTACCGGTTGAACACGCCCCGGTAGAGGTCCGTGTTCGATGGGTCGGGCGACGCAAATCCAATCTGAAGAACTCCCGCGCCCACGGCGTGGGGCGAGTACCACAGCACGTCGAGCAGCTCGTTCTGGTTTGCGTCCAGGAACTGGCTGACGGCAAAGGCGACCGGGGCGCTTTCGCGCGGGATCGTGACCTGAGCTGACCGTGGCGTCACAAAGTCTCCGCTGATGAGCGGGGGCAGGTTGGGTGGCGGTTCTTCGACCGGCAGCGCCGGAGCGAAGATGCAGCCCGTGGCCGTCGCGACCAGACTCGTCAGCAAGACGATCCCCATCGCACGTAGGCCCAACCCCACGCGTCTCCGGCTCCACAACCAAAGCAACCCACGTGCCATGGTCTCAGTTCCCACCCTGTGGGCGTCGGGTCAAAAACAAGCCCCCAAATGGGGCAAAAACCGCGACAGCAGTGTCATACGGAACTTCAGACATCGCCGTCGGTGCGCTCGGCTTCCTTCTCCAGGTGCCGGAAGATGGTGCGCGGGTCCACGCCCAGATCGCGCGCCGTCTTGGTGCGGTTGCTGTTGTTGCGGTCCAGCACCTCGTTGATGTAGCGACGCTGAAAACGCTCTTTGGCGTCCGCCAACGTCATGATCTCCTCGAGATCCTCAGGCTGAAGGTCCAGATCATGTGCGTCCAGCACAGGGCCATCCGACAGGATGACGGCCTTCTTGAGCCGGTTCTCAAGCTGGCGGATGTTGCCGGGCCACGCGTACTTCTTCATCGCAATCTGGCAGTCGCGGCTCAGCGGCTTGCTGGGCATGTTGAAGTCGGCGCAGTAGCGCCCGAGCAGATACCCGGCGATCAGCGTGATGTCGTCGCCGCGCTCGCGCAGAGGGGGCAAGTGGAGGGTGACGACGTTGAGCCGGTAGAAGAGGTCCTCGCGGAAACGGCCCTCGCGCACCTCTTCGGCCAGCTTCTTGTTGGTCGCCGCCACCACGCGGATGTCCACAGACTCGGAGCGCGTGTCGCCCACACGGGTGACCATGCGCTCCTGCAGCACCCGAAGCAGCTTCACCTGGAGGTTGAGTGGCATCTCGCCGAGCTCGTCCAGGAAGACGGTCCCGCCGTCCGCCATGTGGAACCTGCCGGGCTTGGTCGCGGTCGCTCCCGTGAAGGCGCCACGCACATGGCCAAAGAGTTCGCTCTCGAGGAGGTTCTCCGGTATCGCGCCACAATTGATGGTCACAAACGGCTTGCGCACGCGGTCGGAGCGGTTGTGAATCTCGCGGGCGATGAGCTCCTTCCCGGTGCCGGTCTCTCCCTGGATCAGCACGCTCACGTCGGTCGCGGCCACCCGCTCCACCTTGCGGTAGATGTCACGCATGGCGTCGCACGCGCCGATAATCTGCCCAAACCTCATCTCGGTCAGCTGCCGATTGAGGTCGGCACTTTCGAGCTTGAGGTCGTTGACGAGGACCGCGTTGGCCACCAGAAGGCTGGCCTGCGCCGAGAAGATGACGAGCAGCTCGAGGTGCTCCTGCGTGAACAGGTTCACCACGTTGTCATTGCCGACATAGAGGATGCCGAGCAGCGAGCCGCGGCTCATCAGTGGGGCGGCCATCACGCTGCACAGGTTCAGGTTCACGACAGACTGTGAGCTGTTCCACTCCTCGTCGTGCAGCGCGTCGGACACGATCAGCGGCTGTTTGGTGCGGACCACCTTCTCGATGATGGAGTCCGACAGCTGCCCCACGGCATTCTGGATGTTCTGCTTGCGCAGGTTGCGGGCCACCCGCACGGACAGCTCGTTGCCTTCTGCGACGACAATCATCCCCTTGTCTGCGCCAGTCAGGGAGATGACCTCGTCCAGGAGGGCCTCGAGCACGTCGCCAATCTCGTACCGGCTCAGCAATCGCTCGCTGAACTTCACGATGCGGCGCAGCGCCTCGATGCCGCCGGAGAGCTCCTGGGTCCCGTGGGGCTTGGGCTCCTCGTACAGGAGAAAGCTGAAGACGCTGCGCCCAAGAGTAATCTCGTCCCGGTGGTCCAGTGAGTGCTTGCGGACCTTCTTGTCGCCCACGCGGATCTCGCATTTGCGGTCCACGGGTTTGATCTGAAAAGTCTGACCGTCGAAGTGGATGATCGCGTGGTGCTCCTCCATCGCGTCGTCCTTGACGCAGATGTCGTTCTCCTCGCCGCGACCGATGCTGGTCATCCTCTTGTAGAGATTCGCGGTCTTGAAACGTTGCTGGCCGGGGACGCGGTAGACGAGGCTGGGCATCAGAATGAGCTCCTGAATTGGAAGAATCCGGTCACGGACGGTGTCTGCGCAGGCGAGGGCAGGGCAGGCTCGAAACTGAGCTCCGGCGGCGGACCGTCGAGAGTGCGGACATCGACGTCCTCGGGCACGAACAACACATTGGCGATGACGATGTCCACGACGATGAACGCTCCGAGCGCAACGATGGAGACGATCTGAGCGGTCTGAAACTCGCCGGCGATGCGCCGGTCCTCGCGCGTGTAGAACCCCGTGGGCCCCCGCAGCCCCTCGACCGCGAGAAAGGTGCCGATGTTGGTGAGCAGGGACAGCGCCTCCAGACTGGCGAAGGTATATCCCAGCGAGTCCCAATCGTTCTGAAAATGGCCGACGCCAAATGGCACAAAGGCCGCCCAGCGCACTCTCTCCCGGACGGATCTCTGCACGTAGATGGTCTCCGGCCCGCTGACCGGATCGGTCCCGTCTCCATCGGTGGGGAGATTCAGAGAGGATCGCACGTCGTCGAGCAGGGCGATGGCCTCCGGTGGCGCCAGACCCTCCAGATACCGAAAGTCCGGGTCCACAGCCACGAGACTCTCCATGACGGTGCGGGCCTTTCCTGGGTCCGGGGGCGCCTGGAGGACGTACGCCAGACTCAACAGGCGCAACAGCCGGATGCGTCTGTCGCCGGGTATCGACTCATCGGAAGCAAACGGTGCCAGAAGGGTCACCACGCGCGCATAGTCGGCCTCCACGTAGGCATCGGTGGCGTCCCGCACAGCGATTTGCCACGTGGTGGTCGGGGCTGCGGCCTCGGGCTCCGGCGCGTCATCCTGGGCGTGGCACGGCGCGCACACCGCTACGGCGAGCCCCAGCGCCAACAGCGGGGGCCCCCAGCGCGCGACAGAAGCGAGCGGGGTCAGAAGGCGCATGCGAGGGCGGTTATACCACCCTCAGGCCTACAAGTTAACGTCGAGCGTCGCCGTCTTGCCGGCGCTGACGGACGCGGGAATTCGTCGCACTTTGCGCCCGGGGCGGCTCGGGACCACGGTCACGCGCACCGTTCGTGTCGGGGCCAGTGG
>CALBXO010000955.1 GCA_937890335.1 uncultured Pseudomonadota bacterium
GGCGAATCTGTCGTTTCGTCGTCATGCGAACACCATTCACTTTTTGATCCGCGAACGCAAGCCCGCGGTTGCGCCCATCCCCAATTCCAGCTATTGCGGCGACGACGACGGAGGGAAAGATGGTCTCAGAGATTTTTGACGCCAACCGCTGGGAGGCGGTCGCCGGGTTCGACCTTGAGGACGTGACCTACCACCGCAGCAAAGAGCACGGCACGGTCCGGATCGCGTTCAACCGCCCGGAGTGCCGCAACGCATTCCGACCCAAGACGGTCGACGAGCTCTACCGCACTCTCGACCACGCGCGGCAGTCCTCCGACGTAGGCTGCGTCCTGCTCACCGGCAACGGCCCGTCCCCCAAGGACGGCGGCTGGGCCTTCTCGTCCGGCGGCGACCAGCGGATCCGAGGCAAAGTCGGCTACATGTACGAGGGCGCCGAGGGCATCGACGTGGCGCGCCTCGGACGGTTGCACATCCTGGAGGTGCAGCGCCTGATTCGCTTCATGCCCAAGGTCGTCATCGCGGTGGTGCCCGGCTGGGCTGTCGGCGGCGGACACAGCCTGCACGTCGTGTGCGACATGACCTTGGCCAGCGCCGAGCACGCGATCTTCAAACAGACCGACGCCGACGTGGCCAGCTTTGACGGTGGATTTGGCTCGGCCTACCTGGCCCGGCAGGTGGGCCAGAAGCGGGCCCGAGAGATCTTCTTCCTGGGCCGCAACTACTCCGCCCAGGAAGCCTTTGACATGGGGATGGCCAACGCGGTCATTCCCCACGCCGAGCTCGAATCGGTCGCCCTCGAGTGGGCCGCTGAAGTCAACGCCAAGAGCCCGACCGCGCAGCGCATGCTCAAATTCTCGTTCAACGCCATCGACGATGGGCTCGTCGGCCAGCAGATCTTCGCCGGCGAGGCGACGCGCCTGGCCTACATGACCGAGGAAGCGCAGGAGGGCCGCGACGCGTTCGTGGAGAAGCGCGAAAAGGACTTCAAGAAGTTCCCTTGGTACTACTGACCCTCCGCGCTCGGCCTGCCCGCGGCACGCAATCCGTGACACCCGTGGGTCAATGTGACGGAAAAGTGACGCGCCGGTCGCATTCTCTCACCACGGCATTGCCGGCGGTACCTGCGCGCTCCAGGCCACCCAACCCTTGTCACACAGCGATGCTCGCAAAGGGCCTGCGGATCAGCAGGGACCATTCATCATTGCGCGCCGTGGCGACCGGCATCCACGGCATTTACTACGCGCGCAGGCGCGCGGGACGCCCTGCGCTCGCCCCTCCAAAGTGCACGCAGCCGCCGAGGCAACCGCCCGCAGAACAGCCCAGGAACAGCGACAGCGACGGGCTCAACCCGCCGCGTCACCAACTTCCATGAACTTGTCACACAAACGTTGCCACACCGCGACTCACGACCACTACCTTCCGCTCGAACCAAGTTCCTGGTGTTGGACCCATGAATTTTCCTGCGCTCCCAATGATTAGGCTCCGCGACTTCAAGACACCCGTGATGTGGCTGTCGGGTCTTGCCGTCCTCATGATGCCCATGGCCGCCTGGGCCAAGACCACCGGCTCGGATGACCTGGACGTGGCAAAGCTCGCCATGGGTCTGGCCGGCGGGCTGGCCGTGTTCCTCTACGGCATGGAGCTGATGGGCGACTCGCTCAAGCAGGTCGCCGGCGCTCGGATGAAGAAGATCATCGGCGCGCTGAGCTCCAACCGCTTCGCTGGCGTCGCCACAGGCGCCACCACCACCGCAGTCGTTCAGTCCAGCAGCGTCACCACCGTCATGGTGGTCGGGTTCATCACCGCCGGTCTGATGACCATGCCGCAGGCGCTCGGCGTCATCCTCGGTGCCAACATCGGGACGACCATCACCGGGCAGATCATCGCCTTCAAGGTCACGCACTACTCGATGTGGCTCATCGCCGCCGGTTTCTTCACCCAGTTCATCTTCAAGAAGCCTGAGATCAAGAAGTGGGCGCTGGTGATCCTCGGTCTTGGTCTGGTCTTCTTTGGACTGACCATGATGAGCGGCGCGATGAAGCCGCTGCGCTCTCTGGCCGAGTTCAGGGACCTGATGGCCGGCGGCAACAGCCTGGTCGTCGCCGTTCTCATTGGCGCGGCCTTCACCGCGCTCATCCAATCCAGTTCGGCGACCACAGGCATCGTAATCGTCATGGCCGCCGACGGCATCATCCCGCTGGAGACGGGCATCGCCCTGGCCCTCGGCGCCAACATCGGCACGTGCGTCACCGCAGGTCTGGCCTGCATCGGCAAGCCGCGCGAGGCCGTCAGGGCTGCGCTGGCTCACTCGGTGTTCAACATCGCCGGGGTCATCCTCATCACCCCCTTCATCCCGCAATTCACCGCCGGGCTGCAGTGGGCGTTCGCCGAGGCCGACGTGGCGCGTCAGATTGCCAACGCACACACCGTGTTCAACGTCGCAAACACCATCATCTTCCTCCCGTTCCTCGGAGGCTTCGCGAAGCTGCTGACGCGCCTGATTCCCGCCTCCAAGGAAGAGGCCAGCCGGATCGGAGCCAACCTGGACGAGTCGCTGGCCGCCACACCGTCGGCTGCGCTGGAAGTGGCACGCGCCGAGGTCGTGGCCATGGCTGCCGCCACACGCAAGATGCTCGAGCTCGCCCCGTTGATCTCCCTGCACTCCGACGCAACCGCAGCAGCCACCATGGGCGGACTGCACGTGGAGGCTTTGGCGCGACACGCCGCTGTCTCCAAGTACCTGACACGAGTGACCACGGAGAAGATGTCGGGGGAGGACGCAGACGCGCTCCTCGAGTTGATGACCGCCGCCAGCAAGGTCCGCAGCATCGGAAACGTGCTTCGGCACACACTGGTCGCCGAGAACCCCGTGCCCCTCAAGGGGGAGGCGGCGACGCTGGTGGTCAAGTACCACGGGCTGGTCCTGAAGGGGTTTGACGGTGCGGTCCGGGCCCTCGGCATGGCGGACCGAGCGGCCGCTGCCCAGGCGCTGGCGCTCGAGTCTGAGTTGGACGAACTCGACCACCAGGCGCGTCAGCAGAAATACTCCGAAGCGACCTCAGCCGAGGTCCGCGCAGACCTGGTCGCATTCGACAAGCAACTCGCGGTCATCGAGGATCTTCGACGGGTCTACGACCACTCGGCGAGCATCGCGCGCCACGCCGGCGAGCAAGATGCGCAGCGCATCGCCGCCTGACCGGCGCACCCGGCCGACCAGGACCGAGCCTGGCCAAGCATCTTGGTCGTGGGTGTTCCTGGCGCAAGGAAGCATGTCCTCGACATGCGCCCGCGAGACAGGGCCGCCCACGACGACGAGGCGCAGGCGAGGCGACGGGAGAATTTGTCAACACCC
>CALBXO010000956.1 GCA_937890335.1 uncultured Pseudomonadota bacterium
GAGGTAGATGGTTTTGTCCTCTTTGAGTTTCTCGTTGCTGCTCAGCGCCGTGCCGACCGTCTTGAAGCACTCCTCGAACCGCGCCGGCCCGGTGCCGCCCTTGGCGGCGCTGCAGTCGGCGATGACGACCTCGCCGATGCGCACGCGCAGGTCGCGGTCGATCTCCAGGATCAACTCCTTGACCTCATTGGGGTCGACCGTGTTCGGGTTGTCCTCGGTCACGGGCAGGCTGAGCTCCACCTCCCGGTTCTGATCGGACTCCTCTTTCTTGATGAGCGGTGTGGCCACCATGAAGATGATCAGAAGGACCAGCATGACGTCCACGAGGGGCGTCACGTTGATCTCGGACATGGTGTTGCGGCTTCCGCCGCCGGAGCTCATTCCCATGGGAGGCCCTACTTCAAGAAGTGCCGCTTCACGATGTTGAGAAAGTCTGCCGAGAAGTTGTCCATCTCGGAGCTCAACACGCGAATTCGGTTGACGAAGTAGTTGTAGGCGATGACCGCGGGGATGGCCGCAAACAGTCCGATGGCCGTGGCGATGAGCGCCTCAGCGATGGGCCCGGCGACGACCGCGAGGCTGACTTCGCCGCCCGTCGTCAGGGCGTTGATGTTCACAAACGCGTTCATGATGCCCCAGACCGTACCGAACAGTCCGACAAACGGCGCCGTGGAGCCGATGGTCGCCAGCACAGGTACGAGCGATTCCAGGTGGGTCACCTCCGCCGTGGTCGCGCGTCGCAGCGCGCGCTCCACGTTCTCGAGGCCCCCGAGGGCGCCGCTCATGGTCTTGCTGCCGTCCTCCTGGCTCTTGAGCTTGGTCAGCTCCACGTAGCCGGCTTTGAACACCTGGCTTACCGGACTTCGTTTGAACCCCTGCGCAGACTTGTAGATTTCATCGAGCCGCTTGGACTGCCAGAAGGTGTCCAGAAAGTCGATGGATTCGGACTTGGCCCGCCACAGGTAAAAGCCCTTGTAGCCGATGATGAACCAACTGGCGGCGCTGAAGAGCACCAGCAAGACCAGCGTTCCCATGACCACGCCGCTGGCGTCTGCCAGGAGGTCCAGAATTCCCTTGGGTTCCACAGCCTTTTCAGCGGCTGCAGTGACCAGGTTCACGATAATGACGTCACGCATGCGAGAGCTCTGCCCCCCAATTTCGGATGCTTCGGTCCGGGTCTATCACAGGGCCGCGCACGTCGGCAATTCCAGCGCGCGTCCTCAAGCTTCCCGGAGCTTGTCGAGTTGGTATCGGTCTACCTTTCGGATCAAGTTGCGCCGGCTGATGCCGAGCTCCTTGGCGGTGCGGGTTTTGTTCCATCCGGTGCGCCGCAGGCCGTCGAGCAGCATGCGCCGCTCCAGGCTCTCGAGGGCTCCGGGGAGGTCGTTTTGAGGGGTCTCGATCTCGTCCAGCGCGGACCTGGGTGTGTCATCGTTGCGCAGAATCCGAGGGCTCAGCAGGCTCTCGGCGATGTCCATCTCGTCCCCGGCGAGCACCACCATGCGCTCCACCTCGTTCTCCAGCTCGCGGATGTTGCCGGGCCAGGGGTAGTTGAGGATCCGGCGGGCGGCGGGCTCGCCGAGTTTCTTGGTGGCGATCCCCATCTTCCGACAGGATCGGGCCATGAAGTGGTCTACGAGCAGGGGGATGTCACTGCGGCGACGGCGCAAGGGTGGCACGACCAGGTTGATGACGTTGAGGCGGTAGAACAGGTCTTCGCGGAAGGTTCCTTCCCGGACCATGGATTTCAGGTCGCGGTTGGTCGCGGCGATGATGCGGACATCGACCTTCCGGGTCACCGTGTCACCCACAGGCAGGAAGGTGCCCTCCTGGAGGACGCGCAGCATCTTGACCTGAAGAGTGGACGACATGTCGCCCACCTCATCGAGGAAGAAAGTTCCGCCGTTGGCGATGTCGAACAGGCCGCGCTTGTCGGTCACCGCCCCGGTGAAAGCGCCCTTTTTGTGTCCGAAGAGCTCCGAGTCCAACAAGTTGTCGTTGAGGGCGGAGCAGTTCTGCACGACGAAGGGCGCGTCGGCCCGTCGTGAGTTGAAGTGCACGGCCCGCGCGATGAGCTCTTTGCCGGTTCCGTTCTCGCCCTGGATCAGGCAGGTGGACTCGGAGTTGGCGACTTTGTCGAGCACGCCAAACAGGTCCATGATCGGGCCGCTGCGGCCAATGATGTCGTGGTAGCGGGCGGGGGGGCGCGGTGTGCCCTTGTCCTCCGGCGTGCGCACAAAGGACTCGATCTCGGCTGCGATGGCCTGCATCAGCCGAACCAGCCGTGCGCGGTCCTCGGCGTCCAGGTCGGGCACGTCTCCCGCGCGCGCGCCCTTCAAACCCAACGCGTGGGCGCGTCGGGCGAGGTAGGACTCGCCGTCCGCGCGCTTTCGCGTGTTCCAGAACCCGCTCGCGTAGAGCGTGGCGAACACTTCGCCGTCGGTTACCAGCGGTCGCAGCAGGCCTACGAGACCGGCGTGACAGCGCAGCTCGGACACGTCCTGCTGCGGCACGTCGCCGTCGTGCCCCGCCTGTCCCCACCGACGCACCGAGCTCGCGCACGAGCCGCCCTGGTCATGCCGGGTTTTCAGCAGCGCACAGGGTGACGGTCCACCGCCACCGTCGGCCCCGAGTGGGATGACCTCGCCACTGCGTCGCACGATGCCGAGCCAGACGCCGTAGCGCTCCCTGGCGAATTGGGCCATGACGCGCGGGCCGTGCAGGCCAGCCACTGTGTAGACGATGTCGGTCATGGGCCTCAGAAGCCGGTGAGGAACAGGTTGTAGGGAACCAGGTTGGTCGTTCCAGTCTGGAAGACCCGCAGGTAGTAGTCGCGCGCCTGGCCGGAGGGGTTGCGGAAGTTGATGGACTCGTTGTCGTTGTTCGTTGCGGCGCGGGCGACGGCGCCGTCGTCGTCGTACAGGATCATGTCCAGGTTTCCGTCGTCGTGGTCGAATTGAATGAAGTATCGCTCAATGCCGTTGCCCAGAATGCGGACCCGGAACCAGTCGTCCTCGCCCGCGCAGATGGTCAGGTCGCGCGAGGTGGAGTTGCGGTTGCGCTGGGTGGCGTCACCCTGGTTGTCGTTGGGCTCCAGCGCGTCGGGCTCGCAGTCGTCTGGGGACGCGAAGTAGAACGGGATCCGCACGAAATTGTTGGTCCTGACCGCGTCTCCGAGCTCGTTGCGTTGGTCCACGACGACCACCAGCAGCCACTGTCCCGTCTGTGTGTCGGGGGGGAGCTCGACGGTCTCGGAGAAGGCGTTGAACTCAAAGCCGCCAAGCCCGGCGCGCGGGAGCAAAGCCAGGGTGGCGATGGCCTGGGTCGGAGCGTCGGGATGGGCCAGGTACAGCCCGTCGCGGTAGGCTGCGGAGCGGCCACTGCCCTGGTTGATGACCGTGTAGTCGACGTCCACCTCGAAGCCGTTGCCCACCTGCGCCGCGGCGCCGTTGGTGACCCGGAGGTCCACGTTCTGGCAGGCGCCCTCGTCCACATTGCCGTCACAGTCGTTGTCCACTCCGTCACAGACCTCGGCCAGGCCGCCCGCGGTGACGGGGACGCGTTGGACCGTGTCCAGCGCCGCCTGGTCGGGGGCGTAGATGTTTCCGTCGGCGTGGTAGGTGATGGCTGCGCCCGGACGCAGGCGGGTGAAGAGAGTCGGTGACTCGCCGGGCAGCGTTCCGGCGTGGCCGGACCCGAACTGCCACAGTGGTACGTCGGCCGGGGACTCGGCCGTGGAGTACAGGGACGCGTAGAGGTGCACGCCGTCGCTGGCGATGGTGCCGAGGGTCGGGTCGTTGCCGTCGGGGATCGTCACGCGGAAACGCTGCTCTTCTGCCTCGGGATCGATGCCGTTGTCTGCTGTGTAGGCAAAGACGAAGGGGTGGTCCTGGAGCCATTGAATGGTCCAGAAGTGGTCCTGCGTGAAGTCGTACTCCGAGGGGCCCTCCAGCGTGTTGCGCTGGTTTCCCCAGGGGAGGTGTACCTCGGCGGTCTCTGCGGCGGGGTCCAATACCCAGATGGTGCGGTCGGAGTTCGCAAAGGCGATCTGGGTGGCGTAGATGACGCCATCCTTGGCGGCGACTCCGGCAAAGCCGACCCGCGGCGCGCCCGTGTTGTCCCAGTCGACCGGGATCTCAACCTGGCTTTCCAAGTCGAGCCCCGTTGGCGTGGGCACGAATGTGCGGATGGTCCACCCGGCGTAGGCGTCGCCGTCGATGCCGTAGCCCACGTTGTAGACCCGCTCTCCGTCGCTGGTGATGAGGACCGAGTAGCTGCGCACATCGTTGTCGAAGATCGCCGGATCTTCGGTGCCAGTGTAGGCGCGAATGAAGCCCGACTCCACGGGCACGCGCGAGACGCCGGGGGGTTGCGAGGGCACGTCGCAGACCAGGTCGCCGCCGTCGCACACGGAGGTGCCGGCGCCGCATCGCTCCACGGTGCAGGGCGCGCCGGCGTCGATCGGGTCGTTGTCGATGGCGCCGTCGCAGTCGTTGTCCTGCCCATCGCAGACCTCGTCGGTGCCGTAGACGATGTCCTCGCACATCACCTCTCCGTCCGTGCACGCGGTCTGACCCGGCGCACAGACGCCCGGACCGCCACCGCACTCCGTGCCCAAACCGGGGATGTCCTCGTCCACGGCGCCGTCGCAGTCGTTGTCGTCGCCGTCGCAGACTTCTGGTGGGAAGGTGCAGTCGCCAAAGGCGCCGTCGTCGCACACGCTGGCGCCGACGTTCTGGCAACCCTCCACGACGCAGGTCTGTGAGAGGGGCTGGCCGTCGGCGTCCTCGTCGACCTGGTCGTCGCAGTCGTTGTCGTCCCCGTCACACACCTCAGCGCTGGGCATGTCTGCGTCGCAGACTTCGTTGCCGAGTACGCAGCGCAGCTGGCCTGTGCACGTGCCGTCGTCGTTGGTGTTCTCGCAGTCCCCCAGAGAGCCGAATCCGTCGTCGATCATGCCGTTGCAGTCGTTGTCGTCCCCGTCACAGACCTCCGCCGGGACGGGGCCGCACTCGCCGCAGGCGTTGAGAACGCCGTCGTCGATCACGTCGTCGCAGTCATTGTCCTGGCCGTCGCACACTTCGGCGGGGACCGGGCCGCAGGTTCCGCAGGCGTTGAGCAGCCCTTCGTCGGTGTCGCCGTCGCAGTCGTTGTCCTGGCCGTCGCACAATTCCGTCGGGACCGGGCCGCAGGTTCCGCAGGCGTTGAGGACGCCCTCGTCGGTGTCGCCGTCGCAGTCATTGTCCTGGCCGTCGCAAACCTCCGTGGGCACGTCGCCACAGGTTCCGCAGGCATTGAGCACGCCCTCGTCGTCTTGCCCATCGCAGTTGTTGTCCGCCCCGTCGCAGACCTCCGGCACGGGGCCGGTGGCGCCTTCGCACGGGCCCCAGGTACCGTCCACGCAGGCGCGCTCGCCGGGGGCACACAGGCCCACGTCGGTGCCGCAGGCTTCGCGCTCGTCGGGCGCGCACGGGCATCCCTCGTCGACCTCGCCGTCGCAGTTATTGTCCTGGCCATCGCAGGTCTCCTCCGGCACCTCGCCGCAGGTACCGCAGGCGTTGAGCAGGTCCTCATCCGTGAACCCGTCGCAGTCGTTGTCGTCGCCGTCACAGACCTCTTCGGGCACATCTCCGCAGGTGCCACAGGCGTTGAGCAGGTCCTCGTCGATCATGCCGTCGCAGTCGTTGTCCTCGCCGTCGCAGACCTCCGCGGGCACGTCCCCGCAGGCGCCACAGGCGTTCTGGACGTCCTCATCGACCAGGCCATCGCAGTCGTTGTCCTCGCCGTCGCAGACCTCCTCTCCGAGCTCGACGATGCCGTCGCAGACGAGGTTGCCGTCGATGCAGGCCGTCGCGCCGCGCTGGCAGACACCCTCGGTGGGTCCGCACGTGGCGCCCGTGCCCGGGATGTCCTCGTCGATCTCGCCGTCGCAGTCGTCGTCGACGCCGTTGCATTGTTCGACCTCGTCGCATTGCTGGGCGAGGACCTCGAGTGAGAGCGCGACCTGCCCGACGCGACCGTCCAGGTCGGTCGCGATCACGGCGAATTCCACTGTCCCCGCGGACGAGGGCGTTCCAGACAGGAGACCGGAGTCCGAGAGGGCAAGACCCGCGGGCGGATCGCCCTGCGTGGTCCACGAGTACGGTCCGTCTCCGCCGGTGGCGTCGAATTGGGCGACGAACCGACGGCCCAGCTGCGCCGGTCCAATCTGATCTGGACCGACACGGATGGGGGCGGGGACCACGCAGGCACCGTCGATGACCGTGGCGCCCTCTGGGCATTGGGTCAGCGCGTCGCCGCCTGCGGAATCTGTTTGGCAACCCACTGCGGCGGAAGCCGAGGCCAGGAGGAGCACAAATGTGATGCGGTTCATGGCGATCTCCGCGGGCGTCGAACACAAGCGCCCGTGTGGACGCGAGATTCTAGGTGAATCGTGACGACTTGTCACACTTCCCGCGTCGGTGTTGGACTTGCAGCGCTTTCAGAGTTTGTGAACTAATGCACCGGTGAAACGAGCGGCGATCGCGATGCTGGTGTGGGTGTGTGGGTGTACGGCCTCGGAGCTTCACGCTCCCGGACCCGATGTGTCCGATGCTGGAGACGACGCCCACGCGGTGGAGGATATCCGGCCGGACCTGGGCGACGACGCCGGTCCCGCGGACGCCTCCGACATGGGTCGGGATGCAGATGCCCGCGATGGAACCGTGGACGCGGCGGACGCCCAGGAGGCCGACCCTGCCGATGCCGAATCAGACCCTGACGCTGACTCCCCCGACGCGACGGACGCGGCGCCGGACCTACCGCCGGATGGGCCTGGGTTTGCCCTCACAAGGCAGGGACCGATCGAGGGGTCCGTGCTCGATGGGGGCGTGGCTCGGTTTCTGGGCGTTCCCTTCGCGCAGCCGCCGGTGGGCGAGCTGCGATGGAAATCGCCTCGCGCCCCGGTCGTCCGGGATGCTGTGTTGCAGACCCAGGCGTTTGGGCCGGCGTGTGCGCAGGCGGACGATTCGTGGGTCGTCGGTCAGGGACTTGAGCGCTCCGAGGACTGCCTGACTCTCAACGTGTGGGCGCCGGTCGCCGCGCGGGAGCCGGTGCCGGTGATGGTCTGGGTGCACGGAGGGGGGTTCCTGCTCGGGGCCGGCAGTGAGCCGCAGTTTGACGGGGCCGCGCTCGCCGCGCGCGGGGCCGTGGTGGTGACGTTCAACTACCGTCTGGGCGTGGCTGGGTTTCTGGTGCACGAGGCCCTGCTCGACCCGGAGGACGTGGGCCAACCGAGCCTCGGGAACTACGGGCTACTGGACATGCTCGCCGCGCTCGCCTGGGTCCGTGACAACGCCGAAGCATTTGGCGGCGATCCTGGGCGGGTGACGCTGTTGGGGGAGTCAGCGGGGGGCATCTCCGTCTGCGCGCTGATGACGAGCCCCCTGGCGACCGGGTTGTTTCACCGCGCCGTGATGCAGAGCGGGTTCTGCACGATGGAGGCGGCGAGGCTGCACGAAGGGACCGACCTGTTGCCGCCGGCTGCACAGACCGGCGCTCGCCTGGCGGTACTGGCCGGCTGCGAGGGCCCTGATGTCGCAGCGTGTCTGAGGGGACGGCCCATGGCGGCGCTGATTGAGGCGGCCGGCCAATTGGGCCGGGAGCAGATCTCGCTCGGCATCGCTGTGGACGAGCATGTGCTCTCGGACACGCCCAGCGCCTTGATGCAGGCAGGTCGAGGGGCTCGCTTGCCGTGGATTGTCGGGACCGTCGCCGACGAGGGCACGGTGTTCCTCAGCGAAACCCGGATTGAGGACGAGGCCGCCTACCACCGCTTCCTGGATGACACCTTCACCGCCACTCTGCGCCCGTTCATCCTCGTCCTCTATCCCTCCCGCGATTTCGAGACGCCGTGGCACGCGGCGGCCGCCGTGATTGGCGACGCTCTGTTCACCTGCCCCACGCGCGAGGCGATGCGTGCCCACACCGCCCGCGGCAACCCTGGCTGGCTGTATTATTTTGGGCATGTCACCGAGTCTGGACGCCGCAGGGGGCTGGGTGCCTACCATGCGTCCGAGGTGCCCTTCCTGTTTGGCACGCATGTGCGCAACGACGATGGTGACGACGTTTCCGAGCTCATGTCGTCTCTGTGGTGGACCTTCGCGCGGGACGGTCGCCCAGAGGCTGAGGCGCTCATCTGGCCGGCTTATACGGCGCGCGCCGATCCGGTGCTGGAGATTGATGTCGATCCTGAGGTCGTCGAGCAATGGCGCGACGATCGGTGCCGCTTCTGGGCGGGCGGCGACTGACGTGGGCGCGTCAACGCGCGGGCCGGTGGAGCCTCGACGCTTCCATGGGCGCGGGTGCGCGGAGTCTACGGGCAGGCTTCGGTCCGGTACGACCGCAACAGCTGCGCGTATTGGGCGTCCTGGAAGTTGGGGTCCCAGCGGGTGATGGCCTGGGCGACGCCGATGCGGCGGCACCCTGTTGCGCGGTCGCCGTTCGCGAGGTGTGCCTGGGCACTGAGGGCCCACAATTGCGGAACGAACGGCACGTAGTGAAGGACTTCGTCGCAATTCGCGACCGCCTGCGCGGTCATCTTGCGTGAGGTGTCCCCGCGGTCGATCGCGGACAGCGACCGTTTGCACGCCGCCTCCGCGTCGGTGACCAGGTTGTCCTCGCGGTCGCCATCGCGCACTGAGTTTCCGAAGATGGCCGTGGGGTAGAAGTCCAGGTCGTGCGGCAGGTGCCGGGGCAGGCTGAAGAGCTGCGCAGCGACGCTGCCGACGATCAGCAGGCTGCACAGGGCTGCCCCACCGGCCCAGAACCAGCCCGCCACATAGCCTGGGCGGTCCTTGAGCGGAAGGATCCATCCCACCGCGGCGCCGACGACAAATCCGGCGAGGTGCGCCGCGTTGTCCACATTGGGAACGATGAGGCCAAAGACGACCAGGAAGCCCATCCAGCGCAGGGAGCGGTTGCGGATGGCCGTGCCCGCCTCGTTGCCGACGCGGTGACCGGCAGTGACCCCCATGCCGAGCAGTCCACACAGGGAGCCGGACATGCCGACCATGGGTGTGTTGATGGACGCCGACGCGATCCGGTCTGCGAACGGGATGACGGAGAAGACGCTTGGCGCGATGACCTTCCAACCCAGCGCCGCTGCGGTGCTCAGCACGCCGGTCAGCATGAAGGCGATGAGGTAGCGAGCCCTCCCGAAGCTGCGTTCGAGCACAGGGCCGAGCAACCAGAGCGCGTAGAGGTTGAAGCCGATGTGGAGTACGCCGCCGTGCAGGAAGATGGGCGTGACGACGCGCCAGATCTCACCGTCCAGCACCGCGGGCGTGAACCCGGCGCCAAAGTGAATCAGGGTGTAGATGGACTGGGCGAGGATGCCGGTGCCGCCAGCGGCGAGGCCGATGACGAGGTAGAGGCCCACAGCCAAACCGCCGAGCACCTTGGTGACCCCGGCGTCCTCCGGGAGTATGGAGTCCACAAGCCGGCCCAGCGCGCCGTAGTTCTCCAGCGACGCGCCGCAGTACGGGCATTGGCGCTCCGCGATTGGGAGCACGCCATTGCAGTGTCCGCACCGCCGGTGATTTTTGGAGGTCATCGGGCGGGTCAGGCCAGCTGCCGGACTTTGTGGGCGATGGTGATGTCCGGACCCTCGGCCGACAGCTGCAGCAGGCCACCCTGCCGCGCGTCACCGTGCAGCAGGGCCTCGGTGACAACCAGCACCACCTGCTCGTGGAACACTTCCCCCACGGAGGAGACGCGCGCGCTCTCGCAGTGCATCTCCAGCGCGGTGACCACGGCGTCGTCCCAGCCAAAGTGGACGTCGTACTCGGTGGAGAGACGCTCCTTGAGCTGGGTGAGGTGCTGCGAGAGCAACATCCCGATGAGCTCTGCCTGTCCGTCGGCGGCCATGGCGCGGAAGGCGACAAAGGCGTCCACGTGGGAGCGCAGCCTGGCGTGGAGTTCGGGAAGCCTCGTTTTTACGACCTCCTCGTGGAGGGGCGCGTCGCCCAACTCACCGCCACCGCCAAACCCAATGCGGCTGGCGCTCGTGCTCGTGTCCGCGTTTACGGTCAGGCAGAAGATGGCCTGCCTGCAGTCGGCGCTCAGCCCGCGGGTGTCGCTGATTTCGCCCTCGTCGAAGACCCGCAGCAAGCGCTCGAGGATGCGGGGGTGGGCCTTGTCCACGTCCTCCAGCAGAACCACCATGCTCGGCCGGCGCCGCAGCGGCGTGACGAACATGTCCTCGTCCTCGTACCCGACGTAGCCCGGGGGCGATCCGATGAGGCGGCTGATGGAGTGGGGTTCGGCAAAGTCTGTCATGTCGAGGCGCAAGAACGCCCTGGGATCGCCAAAAACCTCTACTGCGAGGGCCTTGGCCAGGGTTCCCTTGCCGCTGCCCGAGGGCCCGGCGAAGACGAGCACTGCCAGCGGGCGGGTCTGTGCCGACGCGCGGAGGCGGCCCGAGATCAGGGCGCGGGCGGTCAATCGCACCACCTGGTCCTGCCCCAACAGCTCCTTGCGCAGACGCTCCTCCAGTCCGTTCCACCACCCATGCTCGCCGAGAATCAGGCGGTCGGTGGGGATTCCCGTGCGGTGGGAGACCTGGGCTGCGATGTGCTCGCGCGTGACGTGGATCGTGCCTTCGCGGTCACGGTTGAGCGCGCGCTCCTCGGCGCTCAGTGGGTGCGCGGCGGCGATGGCGGCGTCCATGAGCAGCTTCTTGGCCTTGTCGGGCAAGCGCTGCTCAGGGAGGTAGCGCACGGCGTAGTCCAAAGCCGAGTTGATGACCTCGTCGGCGATCTCCACCTCGTAGTCTTCCTCGAGCTCTCGGGAGAGTCCCTTGAGGATCTGCGTGGTGAGTTCTGCGTTGGGCTCGCGGATCTCGATTCGCTCAAAGCGACGCTTGAGAGCTGGGTCCTGATCGATCCAGCGGCGGTACTCCGCCTCGGTGGTGGCGCCCACCACGGCGATTTCGCCGCTGGCCAACGCCGACTTGAAGTGGTTGGGCACCTCGGCGGGACCTTGGGTGCCGGTGCGGGGGGCGAAGACGGCGTGGGCTTCGTCAATGAAGAGGATCACGCCCTTGCCGGCCTCGGTCAGCAGGTTTTTGATCCTGCTCTCGAGCTCGCCGCGGTAGCTGGTGCCGCTCATGAGACTGGCGCCATTGATCTCCACGACGCGCTGCCCCTGGAGAGGGGCTGGTACGTCGCCGTCGGCGATGCGTTGTGCCAGGGCGACGGCCAGCGCGGTCTTGCCGACGCCGGCTTCACCGGTCAGCAGCGGATTGCGCTGCTCTTTGCGGAGCAGCACGTTGATCGTTCGTTGGAGCTCGCGGTCGCGCCCGATGATGGTGGGCAGCTTCCCGTCGCGCGCCTGCCGGGTCAGATCGCGCCCGATCAGATCGAGCGTGGGCGTGGGTTGCGCGGACTCCCAGATGGCGTTGACGCGCACCGCCTTTTCGATGTCGAGCACGCCCTCCAGGGCGCTGGTCTCGGTGAGCGCCGTCGTGATCTCCGCCTCGAGACCCACGGCCTGTACGAGCTCGAGCGACGAGCCACCGTCGTGCAGGAAGGATTCTACGAGCTGGGTCTCACCGACCTGCTCCTCCTCCGCCGTCTGGGCCTGCCGCATGGCGTGGGACAGCATGCGAACCATGCGCGGCGTCAGCGTCTTGCGGCCCAGGATGAAGTCGGGCAGCGGGCCAGGTTTGACGCCGATGATGCGCAGTAATTCTTCGCGCAGGCGCGAGGGCTCAAGGCCACGGGCCATGGCGGCGCGCCAGATCGTGCTGTCTTTGACGGAGCAGAGGCTAGCGACCAGGTGCGGCGTGCCGAGGAAAGGCGTCCCGCTGCGTGCGGCCAGCTGCATGGCGGCCTGGAGAAAGCCCCAGGCGACATCGCTGAACACCTCACGTTTGAGCTGGCCCTTGCCGTCGAACAGGCGGTCACCGCCGCCCTCGGCCAGGCGCTTGATGGCCCACCGGACCGACGCGGATTCGGTGACCTCGGCGCGCCACATCACGGCCCGAACCAGATCCCCCTCCGACATATACGGCGCGGATCGTCCGAGCGCTTGCTCCCATGCCTCGTCGAGGATCCGCGCAAAGCTGCGGCTGAACGCGTCGCGCTCCAATACCGCTGGGATGTGGTGGCGATCTTCGATCTCGCGGCCCAATTCGCGAAGCCGGTCCAGCACGTCCTCTGACGAGACCGTGCCGACAGTGTGGCCCGCGATGGCATGACCGAGTGCGCTGTGGCCGCGCTCGATGAGCACGATCATGAGGTCGAGTGGCAGGTAGATGCCCCGCCCGATCTCCTGGAGCCACGCAGTGATCTCCTGCATCACCTCCTGCGCTTCCGTACTCAGCGCAGTCATGTGCAGGGCGCCGTTCTCGTCGTATAGCGGCGGCAGCATGTGTTCCAGTTTACCCCGTAGTGGTGGGGGTCGCTCTCAAATCAGGCACCTCCCCGCGCGACAGTATAACGCAGGCTCGCGCATGGCGACAATCTCCAGCGTCGATGGCCCGCTGCGCGAGCCTGAGCCAGAGCTGGCTGACCTCGGGGTCGGATGCACGCGCGCCGGCTGTGGCGCGGCGCAGCACATCAAACGCCAGCCCGTCGAGGTTGTGCTGGAGCAGAGCGCGCACCAGCGTTCTGTGTGGGATGGCGACGTCGTCACCAGCAGCCAGGCTGCCCAGAGCGATCTGCCGCGCCAATGTGCTGTCGAGCGTGGCTGAGGCCAGCAATGCCGGCGCAAGCTGCGCGGCCACGGTCTGCACGACCATCGTCGCTGCGTCCGCGTCACGTTCGTTCCCCATGCCGCTGGCCCTTTGGTGCGCCTGGCGCAGCGCGTCCTCGCTGGCCCGAACCCGGCCCATGGCCATGGCGGCGACGGCCCGCGCGCAGTCGAGCCTGACCGATGTGGAGGGGTCGGCGCTGGCCGCGTCGGGGTCAGCGGCGGCCAGCAGCGCGGCGGCCGTCGGAAGATCCTGCCGGGTGAATGCGTCCAGCGCCTGGAGCAGCGACCAGCGCTCGCCGAGCGTCTGTTGCGCCTCCTTGTCAAAGCCGTGGTCGCCGTCCGTCAGGAGGTCCAGCGCGCACGCGAGCGCTACGGTGGCGGCGCTCTCGCGCCGGGTCCCGGCGAGCTGAAGGAGCGCAGCGGCGCGGCCATGCGATGCGTCGTCACCACCGGCGGCGAGCCGCTCGAGGACCGTGACACGAAGTCGCGCGTCGAGGGCCTCGCCGTCCTCCCACTCGGACAGGATCTGGGCCAGGTCGGTGAGCGCCTCCACACACTCGGCGCGCTCGGAGGGTGCGGGGAGTCTCGCCGCGCGCGCCGCGGTGAGCGCTGCGGATCGCGAGATGTCGCAATCTTCCGGGGCGGCCTGCAACCACCGTACAGCCTGCCGCGTTGACCCGGCGGCCGCCGCGGCAAACGTCGCCGCACGGCGTACCGGTTCGTCCACAGCCCCCGGCTCGGCCGCTGCGCAGAGGTTGTGCACGCGGCGCCAGAACGCATCGGGGGCATCGGAGCCCGGTCCGGCGGCGGCCATGCGCACCGCGCACCGCAGCCGCGCCGCGCGTACCAGATCGCGGTCGTCCAGGTGGCCGGCGGCCGCGGTGAGCTTCTCCGGGTCGGGCCGGACCACGGCGGCGAGCACGTCGAGCGCAGGGTCCTGGTCCCAGACAGCGCAGGCGCCCGCGAGCGCGGCGTCGTCGAGCCGGGGCTGTGCCAGGGCCGCGCGCAATGTGGCGGAGGGAGAGGCCCAGCGCGGGTGGCGGGCGCCCGCGCGCGCGGCGGCGATCAGCTGGCCCGCCTCCCGCGTGAGGCGAGCATCGATGCCCGACCATTGGCGCAGCACCGCGTCCCCCATGCGGGCACGAAAGCGGTCATTGAGCCGGGTGGTGGGAAGCGTAGCCGCGCGGGTGACGGCGTCCCAGGCGCGGTCCACGGAGACCTGCGCGTGCGGGGCGGTTCTTCGCGCGGCCATCAGCCGCACGCGGGCTCTCATCCGGGCCCACGCGTCGGTGCGGCCGCCGAAGAAGACCAGGAGCGCCGCCAGGAAGAGGCCCAGGACGAGCTCGACCTGGAGGTTGGTCAAGAACAGGAGCAGTTTCCAGCCGCGCGCGCGCATTGGGTAGTGGGACGCCGCGATGCTGAAGGAGGCGTTGGCCCGACTGTGCGCGCCGTCGATGCCGCGACGGAATCCGAAAAGGTGCAGCCCGCGCTCGTACTCCACAAAAGCCTGAAGCGCGTGGAGGTTCTCCGCGCCGAAGTGTCCTCTCGCGTGCTGTTCCCTCAGCAGGGAGAGTGCGCCATCCGCCTCGTCGTAGTCGTCGTTGGTGGCAAACTCACGGACAAGTCGTTCCACCGCGCGCAGGGGCTGGTCGGGGTGTGCGGGGTGCATGTAGGAGTCGTCCGGCGCGTACAGGCGCAGCTTGTCCAGGTGCTCCAGCGCTACCTTCCATTGGTGCAGCCGGGAGCTGGGCAGCGACCACGGCTTGCGGGCCTCGGCGATCTTGTCGGTGAGTGCCGCGCGCACGGCCCGGGCCAGGATGCCGCGGAATGGCTCCTGTGTGGCGGAGGCCTTGTCGTGGCGGACGGCGATCCACTCCGCCAGGTTGTGGCGGCGCGCTCGCAAGGCGGCTGTCGCGATGGTGGACTCCACGTCGGCGTCCAGGCAGCGAACCAGATCGGGCTGCTGTCGCGCGCGGACGCGGAACAGCCCGTGCCTGTCGAGTGCGCCATCGAGATCCGGTGGCGTGGAAGACCAGGTCTGGAGCTCCTGGGCGCAGAGTTGGGCCTGCAACGCGTTGAGTTGTCCGTCCACTGCACGCAGCTCGCCTTCCACGTGTTCGCGCCATGCGCGCCCGTCAGGGCTGTCGTCACGCAACTCTCCCTCGGACCTCAAGACGGCGCGCGCGTGGAAAAGGGCCTCGACGCGGCGAAGGTCGG
>CALBXO010000957.1 GCA_937890335.1 uncultured Pseudomonadota bacterium
ACATCGATGCGCTCGCAGCGCAGCCGGTGGAGCATCAACTTGATCCCGATGACATCGCGCAGCGCCTCGACTTCGGACGGCGGTGCGCCAAAGCGGTCCGAGATCTCGGAGTAGATTTCGAAGAGCTCGTCGTCAGACCGGGCGAGGTTCAGTCGCTTGTAGAACAGAAGGCGAAGCGAGATGTCCTCGATGTAGTGTTCGGGCAGGTACGCCGGAATCGGGATGTTGACCTCAGGCTCGATTTCGCCCACGACCTCCTCGCCGCGGACCTCGGCGATGGCTTCACCGAGGAGCTCGGAGTAGAGGTCCAGACCCACCATCGCCACGCTGCCCGACTGCTCAGGGCCCAGCAGATTGCCCGCGCCGCGGATCTCCAGGTCGTAGCTTGCGACGTGGAAGCCGCTGCCAAGCTCACTGAACCGTTCAATCACGTCCAGCCGCTCCCGCGCCACATCGCTGAGGCGCTCCGTGGACCGGACCAGGAGGTAGCAATACGCGCGTTGTTTGCTCCGCCCGATTCGGCCCCGAAGCTGGTACAGCTGCGAAAGGCCAAATGTGTCCGCACGGTCGATGAGCATGGTGTTGGCGTTGGAGATGTCGAGCCCGGACTCGATGATGGTCGTGCTGAGAAGGACGTTGAAATCGCGCTTCACAAACCCGAGCATGACCTTCTCCAGCGCCCCCTCCTTCATCTGCCCGTGTCCCACGCCGACGCGCGCCTCGGGGACCCACTCGCGCAGGTTGGCCGCCATCTCCTCGATGGTGTCGACGCGGTTGTGGACAAAATAGACCTGCCCGCCGCGCTGGATTTCCCGAAGGATGGCCTCGCGTATGACGTTCTGACTGAATTTGGCGATGTGCGTGCGCACGGCCAGCCGGCCCGGCGGAGGCGTAGCGATGATGGACAGGTCCCGAATCCCCATCAGCGACATCTGCAGCGTCCTCGGAATCGGCGTCGCTGACATCGTGATGCAGTCCACCTGCGTCTTGAACTCCTTGAGCTTCTCCTTGTGCCCGACGCCAAAGCGCTGCTCCTCGTCCACGATCAGGAGCCCGAGGTTGCGGAACTTCACATCCTTGGAGAGCAGGCGATGGGTTCCGATGAGGATGTCGATCTTCCCAGCCTTGTTCTCGGCGATGATCTCCTTGAGCTGCTCACCGGAGCGGAAGCGATTGAGGGCTTCCACACGCACTGGGTAGCCCTCGAATCGCTTCCGGAAGCTGGCCAGGTGCTGCTCACACAGGACCGTCGTCGGGACCAGGACGCCGACCTGCGCGCCGCCCATCACCGCCAGGAAAGCCGCCCTCATGGCGACCTCCGTCTTGCCAAAACCGACATCCCCACAGATCAGGCGGTCCGTGACCTTGGGCCGGGTCAGGTCGGCGACGACGGCATCGATGGCCTTGTCCTGGTCCACCGTCGCCTCAAACGGAAACGCCGCCTCAAACTCCTGGTAGTACGCGTCCGGCTTGGCAAAGGCCTTGCCGGCGTTGGCCTGGCGCCTGGCGTAGAGCTCAATCAGGTCGATCGCCAGGTCCTTGAGGCGCGCCTTGACCCGCTCCTTGGTGCGCTCCCAGCCGACCCCGCCCAGCTTGTCCAGCCGCTTGGTCTTGTCGCCGCCGACGTACTTCTGGACTCTGTCGAGCTTGTAGACGGGCAGGTAGACCTTGTCGCGACCGGAGTATTCCAGCAGGAGAAAGTCACCGGCTACGCCCCCGACATCCATCTTGAACAGGCCGCCATAACGGCCGATGCCAAAATCGGTATGCACCACCAGATCGCCGGCCTTCAGCTCCCGGAATGAGGCGATCGAAGCGGTTTCGGCGAAGGTCTTCGTAGGCTCCGAACGCGATCCCGCGCGGCGGCCAAAAACTTCGTGCCCGGCAATCACGGCGAGCCCCAGCGCCGGGGTGCGGAACCCGGCCGAGAGGTGCCCGCGGACGATGGTCACCGTGGCCGGTGGCGACGAGACGGCGTCTGCGTCCAGGGGGGTGCTCGCCCGCGTAGTGGGGATTCCATAACCGTCCAGCAGCTGCCCCAGCCGCTCGGCATCACCGGCAGAGCCACACGCAAAAACGACCCGCCCGTACAGTTCATCCCAGCTGGCGAGCAGCTCCGTGAGCGCCTTTACGGTGCCTTCGGCGCCAAGCTTCTCCTTGCGCAGCCGCAGCACGTCCGTGTTGGGGCGCGCGCCAAAGCGAAGCGGCTGGTCACTGTCATCGGGCAGTTCCGCCACCGCCACGGAGCGGTAGTTGAGAACGCATGCGCGCGCTGCGAGCCAGCCGCGGACCTCCTCCCGTGTCTGGTAGTGGTCCTGGGGCGGGAACGCCAACTCGTGGGCCTCCACGCGGCGCAGATACTCCTCGCTGCGGCTGCGCCACAGATCGTCAAGGCGCTGCTCGCAAGCGTCGGGATCCACCACGATGGTGAGCGCGTTGTCGGGGAGCAGGTCCGTGACACAGCCCAGCTCGTCGTAGAAGGCCGGCAACAACCCCTCGACCCCGATGAAATGAACGCCGGCGTCAATGTCTGCCAGAATCCGACTGACGCGCTTGCTCGGGACCTGACACACGTCGGCGACGGCGCGCAGCTTCTCCCGCGCGCAGGCCAGCGTGGTCTCCGTCATCAACTCCTCGCGGACGGGAAAGATGTAGATCTCTTCCACGTCCCGCGTTGTGCGCTGCGACTGTGCGTCGAACTCCCGAATGCCGGTGACCTCGTCACCCCAGCGCTCGATGCGGACGGGTGCGTCGTCGAACGGTGACCAGATGTCGACGATGTCGCCGCGGATGGCGAAGGTGCCGGGGTCCTCCACCAGGGCGACGGGCGTGTACCCACCGTCGGCCAACAGCTGTCGAAGCCGCGCGTTGGTCAGCCCCATCATCCCGATGGTGACGGTGTCGGCCAGGTCCAACAGGGTCTCCGCCGGGGCAGTCCGCCGCGCGAGCGCCTCCATCGACAGCACCACGAACTCCCCGCCCAGACCCAGGTGCAGACCAAAGATTGCCGACAGCCGCTGGAGGGTGACGCCACGGTCGGGTGA
>CALBXO010000958.1 GCA_937890335.1 uncultured Pseudomonadota bacterium
GACTCTTGTGGTCCCACGTCTCGATCTGGCCGGCGCGGAACCATGTCCGCTCTTCGAGCCTGCCCGACTTGTGCCAGAACGTCCACACTCCATCGCGCAGATCGTCGGCGTACCGGCCTTCGGACTTCTTCTTTCCGTTGCGATGAAAGTCCGTCCACGAGCCGGTTCGTTGACCTTCGTGGAACTGCCCGAGGCGCTGCCGCCTCCCGTCGGGGAACCACGTCCGCGACGTGCCGTGTGGCGTTCCATCGGGCCGCCTGCACTCAAGGAGATACGCCACCGGTGGCTCGCCACCGTACCCGTGGGTCCCCTCCGGGCATTGGGCCTCCAGAATCGGGTCGTCGACGCGCGGCAACTCCACCTCCGCCGGTGGTGGATCGGGCTCGCAGGCGCAACACAGCACGCAGACCGCGAGGAGGCTGGTGATGGTGGGAGCGCTTCTCATTCCATGAGCGAGGCGCCCAGGAGGAAGGCTCCCTCGACGTCATCCGGTGATAGTTGAAGGTGGTGTCGCAGGATCGTGGAGGCCTTGGCCCGTTCCCCACTGAAGAAGTGGATGTAGCCGTAGAGGAAGCGGGCGCCGGCGTCTTGCGCGTTGTCAGCGACGTGGTCGCCCAAGGCTTCGAGCTGCTCGTCGAATTGCTCCGGGTGGAGATATTGGCGACGCATATCGATGCCCGAATCCGTCCAGTCCGCCACCAGGTTCATGCCGCGCCGAACGTGGAGGACCGCGCCGGTGTAGTCGCCCACCGCAAACTGGGCGTGCGCGAGCAGGAGCATGCCCACTCGCCACGCTGCGGGGGCGTCGGTGTCGTCCACGCCGGCGAGCTCGTCGAACTGGCTGACGGCCTCCGCGTACGTGGCCTCGGCGCCGGCGAAGTCGCCCCGCGCGAAGGCGGCCTGGCCGAGCTCGACGAGTTTGCGCATGTGGGAATCTTCCGCGTGGAAACGCGACATGATCCGGTCAAACGCGTGGCGCATGGTCCACGCGCTGTCGCTCACGTCGTCGATCAGCTCCGCGCGGCGCAGGGCCTCGGCGAGGGCCACCCGCGCGACGGCGGCGGGGGGCAGCGCCTCGGCGAGGACCTCGTCCGGGACTCCCTCGATCTGCAGCGCGACCTCTCGGTAGACGCTGTAGCAATACTCGGCGCTGCCGTCGTTGTAGAGCGGGACACCGTACCCGATGGCGGTGGAGATCAGGTCGGCAATCCGGCCCAGAGTCAGCCGCTCCAGGCCAGCCATGGCTCGCCCGTGGGCACGCACGTCCTGAAGCGCCTGTTGGTGGAGAACCGGGAGCTTGGCACCTTCCATGGGGTGAGCCTAGCACCTTGCTCGCGGCGGGGGTAGAGGGGCTACTCGACGCGGATGGCGTAGCCGTTTTGGGCGCCGTTGTACCCAAAGACCTCGACGTAGCCGGGGCCATTGCCCGAGATGGTCTCTACGTTGGACGTGCCCGCGCTCTGACCTGTTCGTCGGCCGCCGTTGTCGTATTGGCGCAGGTCGAGGTCGCCGTCGCCGTGTTGGAACTCGATGCGGAGAGTCCAGGGGCCCTGCCGGTCGACCCGGTACCAGTCCGTGTCGCCGTCACAGACCCGCGCATCGGCCGGCCCGGTCAGGGGAGTCGCGTCCTCCATGGCGTCGTTCCCGTCGTCTGCGCAGACATCGTCCGCGCCATTTCCGGCCACATCCACGGACGCGGTGACTGCGTTTGTGGCACCCCGGTACCCGAAGATGACCAGGGTGTAGGTCCCAGAGGCCGCGGCCGTGTGGGCAATGGACTCTCGGTCGGTGGTCCCCGCCGAGCGCCCCACCTCGGCACCGTCGGGGTTGAGGAGGGTGATGTCGATGTCGCCGCTGCTGTGGGTGAAGCTCACTTCCACGGCGATCTTGGCGCCCGCGTCCGCCGAAAAGCTGAACCATGACTCGCGGTTGGCGCAGACTTCGCCCTGGACGGCGGCCCCAATCGCGACTGCGCCGCCGCGGGAGTCGCCGCCGATGCAACCCTCGAGGACAATCGGGTCGTCGTCGTCGCCGCCGGTGTTCGGGTCCGGGTCGGTGTTGGTGTCTGGGTCCGGGTCCGGGTCCGTGACCAGCGGAGTGAACGGCGCGCCCTCGTTGGGGTGAACCGTGGCGTCCTCGCTGGGCGCCACCAGCTCGCGGTACGACCAGCGGATGGTCGGGTGGAACTCCTGGTTGTCGATGATGAGTCTGCGACCCTGCGTCAGGATGCCCGCGGTGGCGCCGTCGCGGACGTAGGTCCAGCCGGTGCACTCGTCCGACTCGGTGCCGTTGCAGCGAGCCCACAGCGCTGCGCCGCTCGCGTTCGTGATGCGCACCTCAGCCGGCGCGGCAGGCATGCCCACGTCGCGGATCCAATTGCCGATCTGCGTCTGGATTTCGCCCTCAAGCCGCCACGGCTCGCCAAAGATGTCCGTGCCGGACTGGGTGTAGTAGCCGCTGTTGACGAGGAAGACCGGGCCTTCGTTGCCGATGACCACGGGGCCGCCGGAGTCTCCGGGGCAGAGGTTCTCGCTGCGCCCGAACGCGTAGGTGAACGAGCGCTTGAGGAAGCCGCCGCGCTGCGTGTCGCGGTCCGTGCAGCCGTAGCCGTAGACGGTGACCGACTCGCCGCTGCGCGCGTTTTGCGTCGAGATGTGCGTGGGCACCGCGACACTGGCCGGAACCCGCTGTGCCAGACGCAGCAGCGCTACATCGCTCCAGCCCAGGCGCGACGAGAAGCTGCGGTAGTGGGTGATGTCAAAGGAGCGAGGCGACGCGTTCTCGTTGGGATCGACGACGAACCGGCCGTAGTTTCCGGCGGTCTGCTGGGTTCCGTAGTCCACGCAATGCGCGGCGGTGACGGCTACATTCTCCGTAATGAGCGTCGCGGTGCAGAACCCGCCCTGGCCAAAGTGAAGGCGACCGACCTCCGGGCGGTCAAACGTCGGCGATCCGTTAAGGAGCTCACCCGGACTGCTGGTCTCCGTGGGGTCAACAAAGTCCCCGACCGCGCAGGCCGACCCAATCGTAAGGAGAACTCCGATGCCCAGGGGCCCGGTCCATCTCATCCCATCCGAGGCCAGCCATCTCGCCATACGCGCACCTCTGCCGTGTCCAGTGGGTTGTGATGCCGGTGCCGCAGGCATGCACCGGTGGCTCACGACCCAATTGGATTGGTCGTTGCAAACCGTCAGTGACGGTCTGAAGTTGGATTTGTTCGCCAAGGGGTCAAAGGTGCACGGAACGCGCCAAGGGGCCGCACCCTCAGCGTGACGGAGCGTTACACGGCCATGTGCGCCATGCTGTCACAATGTGATCCGCGTAGAATGTCACGGTGGGACATGCGCGCCACGGGGCCAGTGTGCGCCGATGTCCGCCCGACCCTTCGCTGTCGGGAATCGTGGGTGGGGGGCGGCAATGTGGAGGCGTGCGTGGGGTCAGAGGCCGACAGCGCCGACGATTGCCATGGTCTTGGGGTGCTGGACCAGGACCACAACGCCGACATTCTTCGCGTCCCAGCTCGGATCGAGCGTCACCCGGGTGTCCACTTTGACCGTGGTCCCGCTTGCGCCGGAGAGCTTGCCCGCCCCGACGAGCTTGCGGACGATGTGGTCGTTCTGAAGCGTCCGCCCGGTGTTCTCGCCGCGGGTAACCCGCGTCGTCAGCTTGTTCTCGTAGACGACAAGAACCACCTGGAGGGGCTCCGCAGACATCCGCTCCAGGGTCGCGGTCCCGGAGATCTGGATCGAGCCATCGCCCGCGGTGCGCGTCACGGCGAGTTTGGCGAGGGCCGGGGTGCTGGAGGCCTTGGCGATGCTGCTGTTGACCGCGGTCCGGTTGGACCCCACCAAGTGCTCGCTGCCGTTGACCACGAGCTGGGGCGTGTAGATCCGGCGCGTCTGGAACGCGCGGTTGCCGTAGTCACGCTGGCGGTTGGACCAAAGCTCGGACGCGAAGGGGTCCTTCCAGCCGATGTAGTCCCAATAGTCCACGTGATAGGCGAGCGCGATGACCTTGCCAGCGAGCTTGGGGTCGGACCCAATCTCGGTGAGGATCTTGTCCGCCGGCGGACAACTCGAACATCCCTGCGACGTGAAGAGCTCGACGACGACCACGGACTCACCCTTGGGGACGCGGTCCTCGGCGTGAGACGGCTTGCAGCTGGTGACGAGGGCGGCGACAACGAGAAATGCAATCAGTAAACGCATGGTCTCAGGTAAGCTCTGGTGGCGGCGGGTGCAAGCATTGAGCGCCGACGACGCCGGCTGGATCGAGCATCCGCTGCACCCAACGCGCGCGCGCCTGCGCGAAGAGGTTTTGGAGATACGGCAGTCCGTGGACCGGCGCGTCCGGTTTGGGCCGCTGTTGTCTGTGGCGGTGATGGTCTGGTTGCGCCAGAGCACGTCCTGGGATGGGGACGACGACGAGAAGATCTGGTGGTCCACGGCGCTGACGACGCTCGGCGACTGGCCCGCTGAGGAGCTCGGCGCGCTGCAGCTGGTGTGCGGTAGGGATGGTCGTCCCGGTTTGCGCCGAGGCCGCAGCGACGGGCGCATTGCCGGCGACCTGCGGGACGCATGGCGGGGCACGCGCGTGCGCGCGCCGTGGTTCGACGTGGCCACGACCGGAATCATCCCCTTGGTGTTGCACTACCAGCCTGTGGCCGGGCTTCTGCCGAGGACCTGGGACGAGGTCACCGCGATGGCGACTGCGGCTCTGGCGGCCTTGGCGGGTCGGAACGCGTACCAATTGGCGCGGGTATTGGGCCGGATCTCAGACCCAGAGGGAGCCTGCGTCTACTGTGGAGCGACTGAGGACTTGACGTGGGATCACGCGATACCCCTCGACGGCGACGGCCATCCGTGGGGCGCGAATCTTGTGCCTGCCTGCGCGCACTGCAACACGCAGAAGGGCGCCGTAGCGCTCGACGCGTGGCTTGAATCCCTCGGGCATGTGCACGATCGCGTGGCGGTGGAGCGCGCCTTGGCGACGCGCGGAACGCCGAGACCGGCGCTGGTGAGCAGGTAACGCGCTGCCGCGGGCCTACAGGTGCAGGCCGCACTCGGTCTTGGCGGAGCCGGCCCAGCGGCCAGCGCGGAGATCGTCTCCCGGACGGACCTGGGACGTGCAGGGCGCGCAGCCGATGCTCGGGTAGCCTTGGTTGTGGAGCGGGTTGTAGGGGACGTCGCGGTCCAGCACGTACTTCCAGACTTCCCGCTCGGTCACATTGACCAGGGGCGCGACTTTGACGGCCTGGTGGCGCTCGTTCCATGACACGACCGGAGCGTTCCGGCGTGTCTCCGATTGGTCGCGC
>CALBXO010000959.1 GCA_937890335.1 uncultured Pseudomonadota bacterium
CTACGACGGCGAGGTCGCGTTCAACGACCACCACTTTGGTCGCCTCGTGGCCGCACTCAAGGAGCGTGGACTCTACGAGGACACGGCCATCCTCATCATCACTGACCACGGCGAGGAGTTCTGGGACCACGGGAAGGTCGGCCACGGACACTCGCTCTACGAAGAGATGCTGCACTCGCCGTTCATCCTGCGCTACCCGAACAAGGTGCCGCAGGGGCGCCGCGTGCCGCACATCGTGAGCATGGTGGATGTCGCGCCGACTCTGTACGACATCGCGGGTGTGGAGTCCCACGACAAGGTCGAGGGGACCACAGTGCTCGACGCTCTGGACGGCATCGGCGACCCTCGCCCCCGCGTGGCCGTCAGCGACTTTCTGTTCCGGAAGAAATCGTTCCGAGCCGGTCGGTACCATTGGCTGACGAACGGACGCGGCGGCGAGCTGTTCGACGTCGTCGCAGACCGGGGTGAGCAGAAGAACGTCATCGGCAAACACAGCATCGGACGGGCCTACATCCGGAGCATGGCCGGGCTCTTCATGGGTGCGTCGGACAAGACGACCTGGTGGGAAAACGCGCAGCGCGACCGCGCCAAGGTCGAGATTGACGCCGACATGGCGGACATCGACGAAGACCTTCAGAAGCAGCTGGAAGCCATGGGCTATGTCGACGGCGCCAAGGGCGACGACGACGACAAGAAAAAGGACGACGACGACGACGACGACAACTGACCCGGACGGGGCGCCCCTCGGCTGTCGTGGGGCACCCTCGGGATGTCTTTCGGTGGGGGGCCGGTCCGGTTGCGTGCCTCCCACCCAGGTGCCCGTCGTGGCCACGGTGACCGCGTAATCTGGCGGTCGTCCGTGTCACTCCACCCATTGTCTCGCCGGCACAACCGGCGCCCCGGCCTGCAGTCTTCAGGCCGAGAAGCGAGCCCTGTGGACATCCTCCTCGTCTCCAAGCCCTTGGTCGCCCCCTGGAACGACTCCGGCAAGAACTGGGCGCGGGACGTCGCGACCTACGCGTCGACTCCGTCGGTGCGGCACCGCGTGCTGGTTCCGCGCGGCGGGGCCCCCTCGTGGGAGGGAGTGCCCAATGTGTGGGCCGAAGAGGTCTACGGGGGCCCAACCGGGTTTGCGCCGCCGGTTTTCGACCTCGCGCGCGTGTTCCTTCGGTTGGTGCGCAAGCGCGGCTGTGACGCGGCGCATTTCTGTTTCGCGCCCAACCCACGGAGCTGCCGGATGGGCCGAGCGGCCATGCTGCGGCGGCGACAGCCCTCGGTACATACGGTGCTGAGTGTTCCGGCAAAGTTCGACGGCATCGACCGGATGTTGTTCAGCGAGCGGGTGGTGGCGGTCTCGCGCTCCACCGCCGACAAGCTGACGGCCGCCGGTGTGCGTGGGGTGGAGCTGGTGCCAGCGGCGATTCCGATTCCGGAACCGCGGGCCATCGTCGCCGATGGATCCGCGCCGCAGATTGTCTTTCCCGGCGACTACGAGTTCAGCCGGGGCGCGGACATTTTCGCCCTCGCCGTCGAGCGGATGTGGCGCGAGGTCGACGCCGAGTTCGTCTTTGCATGCAGGACCAAGACCCCGGACGCACTGGAACGCGAGGCGGCGTTGCGCCGACGGCTCGCCGAGCCCATCGCCGCGGGGCGTGTCCGCTTTGCCGGAGAGGTCCCGGACATCTTTGACCTGCTGGCGCGGGCGCACGCCGTCGTGTTTCCGGCCGAGTCTACGTACGCAAAGATGGATGTGCCGCTCGTGGTTCTCGAGGCCATGGCGCTCGGCACGCCGGTGATCCTTGCAGATGTTGCGCCTTTGAGGGAGTGTCTCGGCGACGCGCCGGAGGCGGCGGGCGGGGTGTTGGTTCCCGCCCTCGATCCCGGCGCATTGGCCAGCGCAATCCAGGCGATGCTGGACGACCCTGAGGGGGCGCAACAGCGTGGAGTGCTCGCCGCGGCCCATGTTCGCGCCCACAGGGATGCGTCCAAGGTCTGCCGCAAATACCTCGAGATCTACGACGAGCTGTGATGATGACCGCCCGCGACAACAAGACCTATTACGACGAGTTCGCCGCCTGGTACGAGAACGAGCGCCACCACGGCTACCACGCGATGATCGACGATCTCGAGGTCGACCTCGTGACGCCGTTCTGCCGTGGTCGCGACGTGCTCGAGGTGGGCTGTGGCACCGGGCTCATCCTGACTCGGGTGGCCGCCGTGGCGCAGACCGCAGTGGGTGTGGACATCAGCCCCGGCATGCTCGAGGGCGCCCGCGAGCGTGGCCTGGACGTGTTTGAAGGCTCTGCGACGGCGTTGCCCTTCGAGGACGGCCGCTTTGACACGGTCTACTCGTTCAAGGTCCTGGCCCACGTCGAGGACATCGACACCGCGCTCGCCGAGGTGTCCAGGGTGCTGCGACCCGGTGGGCACGCGCTGCTGGAGTTCTACAACCGGCACTCGGTGCGCTACCTGGCCAAGCGCATTGGCGGGGCGGGAAAGATCAGCGCCAAGACCGACGAGTCCGCGGTCTTCACCCGCTGGGATCGCCCAAATGAGTTGATCGCACGGCTGCCGATGGACCTGGAATTCCAGCGTTTTGCCGGTGTGCGGGTCTTCACGCCGGGCGCGTTCGCACACAAGGTACCGGGGTTGCGGCGGGCGCTGCGCAAGGCGGAGTTCCTCGCACGGGATGCGCCGGTGCTCAGCCGGTGGGGCGGCTTTCTGGTGGCCGTGCTCCGCAAGTCCTGACCGCGGCGCCCAGCGCTACTTGAGGATGCGGACCTCGTCGCCGACGATCTCGATGGCGGACGGCTCGCCTCCATAATGGGCGGCCATACCCACGTCCACGCGCCAGACCTGCCCGCCGCACGCCTGGGTGACGCCTTCCTGGACCGTGTGTCCCACGACCATTCGCTTGGCGCCGAGCGCCTCGAGCGCGTCCTCCAATTGGCTGCAGCCTGTCGCGTCGGTGTCCTGGGAGTAGGTGCGGTTCCAGACCGGGCCCTCAGGGTCCTTGATGGCGTCCGGCGCCTCCGCCTTGCCCGCGAGCCACGCGCGCGTGGGCGCGTTAAAGCCTTCCAGCCCGATTTTGGCCCACTCGGGTGACACGCCGCCGTGCACAAAGACCGTGTCGCCGACTTTCACGGCCAGGTTGCGCGTCGCCAGGACGCGTGCCCAGGCGCTGCCGGGCGCGAAAGCGCGCGTTCGCGCGACCTGGTCGGGGTTGGCGCCGTCGGCCACGGGTGTGTCGCTGGGCGGCTCGGGGAAGTCGTCAAATCCGCCGGGTGTCACATAGCGCAGGTCGCCGCTGGCCTGCATGGTCTCGTGGTTGCCGTTGAGGACGATGACTCGCCCGCCGCCGGCCAGCGCGCCCAGCCGGAGGCGCTCCAGGTACTCAAAGATCTCGCGCTCGTCGTCGCCTCGGTCGGTCTGGTCGCCGGTCTGTACGACCCAGGTGTCGCCGCCGATCCAGGCGTCGTTGGCGTCCACCACACCGGCCAACACCAGCGCCTTGCGCAGCGCGCCCAGGTCGCCGTGCACATCGCCGAGCGCGACGATCCGCCGCACGGCCGGGTGGGACGAGGCAGGGGGTGGCTCGCCAATGCGGGCCACGCCTTCAAAGGCCAGCGTCTGTTTTGAGCAGCTGCCCACATCCGCCCTGTTGCCCTCGCAGACGCGCAGCGCAACCGTGCCGCTGATGGGCCCGGTGCATGGGGTGGCGCTGCGGATGGGGAGGTGGACGACGGCAGCCTCGGCGTCGTGGGCCAGGCGGAAACCGAGTGATTGCCCTTTGACCCCAGCCAGCTTGCACCCCTTGGGCAGCTTGCGCAGGCGAACCGCGGCCCCGCGCTGCGTCACCTCGATGGAATGCTCGCCCAACGAACGGACAGAGACCTCAAGGACGCCGGCCTCGCCGGTGTCCAGGACCAGAGGCGTGATCCACGCCTCGGCCGTCGGTGGTGGTTTTGCGTCGGCCGTCTGGAGGCCGGTGCAGACGGTGGCCGCGACCAAAAAGCTGAGAATCCCTACGCGTGTGTTCATGGGCGCACAGTAGCAGTTGGATCTTCCGCCGTGAAAGCCTACCTTGTAGGGGCTTGGTCCGGACCACTTTCATCGCCCCCGCATCCTGCCCATGGACAACGAGTACGACCTCGAGTTTCGCGACGATATGTCGATGGAGCCCGCCCCCCAGATGAGCTCTGAGCCGGAGATGTCCGGCGGCGAGAGCAGCTCACTGGGCTACGAATTGGCGACGAATCTGACGCCGGAGACCGCACCCGTGGACGCGGCCTACTACGTCTCCACCCTGTCGGTGGCCGAACAGTCGGAGGCCATGGACTGGGTCGGGATGCACTTTGGTGGTCTCTACGCGGCGGAAGTCTTCGAGCATCTCGAGGGCTACCCCAGCGGCGTCGAGGAGCAGGTCGAGGCGATCGGCACGGGCATCGTGGTGGCCGGGGCCAAGGGGCTCGGAGGCTCCGATCCTGAGCAGGAGACCGAGGAGGAGAAGCAGCCCGACGGGCGCCAATCCTTGGTAAAATACACCGACCCGATCCTCGGCGAGTTCGACATTCGTCTGGACATCGACCGGGGATTGCAGGCCGCCACCCGCGACGGCAAGGTGCTCGTCACAGCCGCGTCTGGGCTCGTCATCCGGACGCCAAAGGGCATGCCGGATCTGACGCTGCGCTTCATCGAGCTGGACCTGAGCAACGGCAACGTTCGGATTGGGAGTGACCCGGAGATTGGCCCCTTTGAGGAGCGCCTCATCGGGAACCTGCTGCGCACGACCGTGCTCGACGGCTTTGACAATCTGGACAGCACCGCCGGCAAAGCCGAGGCGCTTGGATTGCCGACGAACTCGGACGGGAAGATCGTCGTGCACGACTCCCGTTGGGTGTCGGTCATCATGGACCCGGCCACGCAATTCAGCGCGAGTCTGAGCGGAAACGGCATCTGGATTTTCTTCTCCAAAGACGTGTTCGTGGACGTCTTTGGACCGGTCAACATCTACCTCTCCTCCATTTTCTACGACTTCTCGACGGGCAAGGTCTCGCTGACCTCCTCCACCGACGGCAACATGGTGGGGGTGGCGCTGGAGCGCTGGGCGGCGGACATCGGCGAGGGGTTTGCCTCGGATTTCCTCGCGGGCCAGCTGCCCGCGGCGATGAAAAAGAAGGGGTACAACCCTTCCAAGGACCCGAAGCTCGCGGAGAATTTCAACGCACTCATCGCGAACTTCGCCGGAGGCCAGGACGACTCCGGGCTGGTCGCTGAGGCGGAGCGCAAGACGCCCGACGCACCGGCGTCCCTCGGCTCGCGCGAGGCGGCGAAGTCCAGCGAATCGGACGGGACCTACGAGCCGTTGTGGAAGATCCGCACCGAGCTCGGCGAGGTCGGCGTCGCCATGTCCAAGGGCGACGAGCTCTTTGTGGAGCGCAACGCGACCGATGTCCGTTTTGGTGCGCCGGGCGGGGTCTTCCTCGTCGCAGAAGGCGCGGATTGGACACAGGATCTGCGGCTGTACGAGGTTCGTTACAACCTCGAGAGCGGCGAGATCAGCATCGACGCCTCCGAGCCCGTGGGCGAGTTTGTCACGAAGACGCTCGCCGGACTCTTTCGAACCCAATTGCTTCCCAAATTGCCCGCGGACATCAAGAGCGCCGTGGGAATCGGTCAGTCCCCGGCTTCGGAGACCGCGGACCCTGCGGGTCCTGGCGAGCGAACGATCTACGCTCTGGACGTGGCCGGCGTGGGTGGTGTTCGCGTCAGCTCGAATCCGTCGGAGTCGCTGCGGATGACGGCCGACGAGGACGCGGTGACCTTCACGTCGGCGTCGGGTGTCCGCATCCACACCGAGGACGCCAGCTGGATTCCGGACGCTGTCATCGGGCACATGCGCTACGACCGCAAGACCGGAGCCATCGACGTCCAGGCGCCAGCAGGCGGGGCGCTGGAGCCAGGTGATTTCCTGGAGAAGATCCTGGAGAACCTCGTCCGCACGCACCTGCTGCCCGAGGTTCCTCAAGAGGTGCAGGAGCAGACGGGTCTCAACACGGACGCGGTGGACGTGCCTAAGCGGCAGGGCCGGCTCTTGTACGAGGTGGACCTGGGCGAGATGGGCGGGCTGGATGTCTCGATCCGCCAGGGCGCGCAGATTTCGCTGAGCAGCGGACCGCGCGGGATTCGCCTCAACGCGCCCGGTGGCATCCTTGTGCGCCTGCCGGGGCAGGGGCTCTCAGTGACGGTGTTCGATCTGGTCTACAACCCGCAGACAAAGGCCGTGACCTCGCGGGCGGAGCCACCGCTCGGGTCGTACGACGACGCGCTGGTGGCCGGCGCACTGAGCGAGTTTGTCCTGCCGTACCTGACCGGCCACCTCGCCACCCACGACGACGACCTCAAGGACGACACCAACGTCCTGTACAAGCTGTCCACCGAGGCGCTCGGTGAGGTGAAGATCTGCACCGACAAGGGCGACACGCTCAAGGTGACGGAGACGGCCGACGCGGTGACGGTGACAAGCCAGCAGGGAATCTACTGGATTTCCGAGGGTGGCGAGCTGTCGGGTGCTCTGCCCACCACGCGCCTGCGGTCCATCTCGATGTCGCTCAAGACGGGCGAGATCACCATTGATTCCGACAAAGACGTGGGTGAGCTGGGCGAGCATCTGGCCACGCAATTGGTCCAGCACACGGTGCTGCCGGGTATGTCACCGGAGCTGCGGCGTCAGCTCTTTGGGCGCGATCCACTCCAGACGAAGCGCTCTGAGAAGCCGGGCAACGAGGAGGCCGAGCAGGCCGACGACCGGAACGTTCTCTACGAGACCGACGTCCCCGGATTGGGCACGCTGGAGGCCAGCCTCAAAAAGGGCGACAACATCGGGTTCAAGAGCGGTCCCACCGGCGTGGAGCTCGCGGTGGGCGAGGGCCTGCGCGTGCGGATCGAACAGCTTGGCATCGACGTGCGCTTCTTCGACCTGAATTTTGACCCCGAGACGGGCATGGTGCGCGGGCGGACCGAGCCGCCGCTGGGTGAGCTTGAAGCGGATCTGATTGGCCGCGCGCTCGCCCAATACGTGCTGCCGCAGGTCCAAGGCCACCTGGCCGAGCACGACGAGAACCTGTCCGACGACACGACCGTACTGTTCTCGTTTGAGAACGCGAGCCTGGGCAATGTGCGCATCTGCATGGAGCGCGACGACACGCTGAGCGTCGAGGAGAATGCCGACGAGATCAGCATCACGAGCGGCAAGGGCATCTTCTACACGATGGAGGGCGGCGCCCAGTCGTCCCTGCTACCGAATCTGCGCATCCATCGTGTGTCGATGAACCTGACGACCGGCGCCGTCACCATCGACGCGGACAAGGACATCGGCGAGCTCGGGGAGACGGCGGCGACGCGGCTGTTGCACCTGTTCGCCATGCCGCAGCTCAGTCCGGACCTGCGGGAGAAGATCTTTGGCGGTAAGGACCCAGCCCAACAGGGGCCCGGCGCCGTGCCACCGGCAGGCCAGATTCTGTATTCTGGGGCGTTCGATTCCAACGCGTTCGACTTGAGTCTGACCGGCGACGGGCACTTTGCCCTCCAGAGCATGGCCAGCGGGCATGTTCGGTTTGATGGGGGCTCGGGTGGCCTCTTGTTCCGCGTGCCGGGGCTCGGACTCTCGGTGGAGCTGCTGGAGCTCATCGTGGACCCGAAGAGCGGCCAGGTCGTATCTCTGCTGTCGCAGCCGGAGCTGGGACCGGCAGAGATGGCCATTGTGCAGGCGGCAGCGACCCAGTTCGCCGCGCCCATGCTGGCGCAGTGGCTCGCCCCAGCGCCAGGGCGTGAGCAGGCGTCTGGCCTGCGCCAGATCGTCGGAAACGACATCCTCAGTGTGCTGGTCAACGCAGGCGACGCGCTGAGCATCCAGCGCGGCGCTGACGCGATCACACTCTCGGCGCCGGGGGGCTTCCTCGTCAGCAATGCGACGCTCGGCACAGCGCCTCGGGTGCAAACGGTTCGGTACGAGCTGGGAACCGGGAAGATCGACATCGACCTGGTCAACCAGGCGGACCGTTCTGCGTACCAGGAGAACAGCGAGGTCTCGGCGATGACCGAGATGGCCCTGTCCAACCTGGTGCGGCAATACCTCGATCCGCATCTGAGCGAGGGGGCGCGCGGGCTCG
>CALBXO010000960.1 GCA_937890335.1 uncultured Pseudomonadota bacterium
TGTCCTGCGCGGTGCCGAGCTCGTGCCCGTCGCCCGCGCGCCCCCAATCACCGAGCCCGTCGAGATTGCCGCGCACCAACACCCTATCGCCCCATTGCGTCTCGGTCACGACCTCGAACACAACGGCCTCCAGCGGCCAGCCATCGCTTCGAGCGAGCTCGTCGTACACGACATCAAACGGCTTCTGTCCGTCCCGCTCGACGCTCTGGTGTGCGTAGCGCTCGAGCACTGTGAGCCACTGTTGTAGGTAGCGCCGACCGGTGCGCCCGCCATCGAGCGCCTCGGTATCGATGAACAGCTGGCTCTCCACGTTGCGAGCCACGCGCGTGCGGTTCCCGAGCCCGGCGCGGGTCCAGTTGGCCGCATCCGTAATCACGCGGATCCTGCTCTTGCCGAGCACCGCGACCTTATGGTGCATCGCGGTGAACTCCGTGCGGGCATTGACGGCCTCGTAGACGTGCACGCCCGCGCTGCGCAGCCGGTCCTCAAAGTCATCGTTGCGGAAGATCGCGTTTCCGCCGGAGTCGACCCCATCGCTCTGTTTGCGGTCCGTGATGACGTACACGGGAACGCCGTCCCTGACCTTCCGGGACAACACGTCCAACAACGTCCCCTCCGGCGTCTCCAGATTGCGCAGCGAGAAGACCATCAGGAGAATCTGCTCTTCTTCCGCCTCCAGCCACTCAATGACCTTGGTGCCGGCCTTGGGGCCGCTGGCTCGCGGGGTGAACAGCACGTTGATGGGGGCCCCGTCGTCCCACGCGTTGGGAATGGCCCGGCCGGCCAGCACCGACGCGTAAGCCTCTGAGTACCGGTTGACCACGACCTCGTCGTTGACCAGGTGGAGAGTCTCCTCGTTCAGCACCGCGTTGTCGCCGGGGTTCATGCTACCCGTCAGCAACCGTGTGGCCCCCGGACGGGAGAACAGCCGGGCTTTCATATGCATCAGCCCGCTGCGCTTGATCCCGATCATATCGGCCGTGTTCGCGTCTTCCGAGGAGAGACCGCGCGCGTCGGTCACAAGCTGCAGGCCGGCCTCCACAAACAACTCGTCGGCGTTGTTCCAGGTCTTGGCCGGGTCAAGCTGCTTGGCGTCGATGAGCACCTGAACGTCCACGCCGTTGGACTCTGCTGCGATGAGCGCGGCGATGACCCGCGGGTTGCGCAGATTGTAGACCGCGTAGCGGATTGCGTACGGGTTGCTGCCCTCGTCAAAGGCGGGGGGTCCTGCGCGCGTGCCTGGACGACCTCCTCAATCAGCCGCAGCTCCGTGGTGACCACGGGATCGTCGGGGGCGAACAGCGCCTCCAGACGAACGCCCAGGTCCGCCCCCGCCGGCAGCGGCGCCTGCGACGCCCCGCCTGTGAGATCGTCGGCCTTTCCGCCGGGAAGCGGCGCACCAAAGTCCTCCGCTGACTCACCTACGGGGAGCTCGGTGGCGCCTGGGTCGGCCACACAACCGGCAAGTCCGGTGGCCAGAAAGAGGACCGCGATTGAGAAGCGATTCATGCGCAAGCTCGACAGCAACGTGTTCGAGGCCAACGGACGGCACGCGCCACCCTGACCTGCTGCCACTGCGCATCGCAAGGCTCAGGCCAACCCAAGGCGGGGTGCGGATTCGGTTTTGGAGTTGAGGAAGAAGACGTTTTGGAGGGAATCAATGATGGGAGGTCAGGTCGCACAAAGCCTGACCAGAGAGGGATTTATGGCGGGTGTGCCAGGCCTGATCCTGACTGGTGAAGGGCCCCCCTTCGCACTCGCGCACTTGGAGGGGATGCACAGGAAGCTACACGGCCTCTCCCCCAACTCCAAAACCGAATCCGAGAACTTGTTGCCTAAGACAGTAGCACCCAGAGCCAACAGCGCAAACCGGCACAAACTTCCCGCCTCCACCGGCGCACGGTGGAACGACCACGAAGACGACGGAACCAAACGCAGGCCAGGGTGCTGATTTGTTGCGTGGTGCAGTGGGCTGGCACCACCGGACACGAGCGCGTACCCGGCCCTGTCTAGATGCCGGTCGCGGGGAGCGCGCTACTTCACGCGCTTGACGTACCGTGCCTCTCGGGTGTCCACCACGATCGACTCGCCGGCTTCCACGAAAAGCGGTACCTGGATCTCAAGACCGGTCTCCATTCGGGCGGTTTTGGTCACGTTGTTGACCGTGTCACCCTTCACGCCGGGATCGCAGTCAGCCACGACGAGCTCGACGGTGTTGTCGATCTCAATCCCGATGACCTCGCTGTTGAAAACCAACGCCCGCACGCTGCCCTCGGGCAGGATGTAGTCGAGTTCGTATTCGATGAGCTCACGATCGAGCGCAAACTGCTCGTACGAGGTCTCGTCCATGAAGTGATGGATCTCTACGCCCTCGGCGTACAGGTACTGCACGTCGCGGATCTCGAAATCCGGTTCTGGCAGACGCTCATCTGACTTCCAGGACCGCTCGAGCTGCTGCTTGCTGCGCAGGTTGCGCAGCCGCGCGGTGATGACCGTCGCGGCCCCCCGCGCGGACGGCGTGCGCCGGCTCAGTTTGACGACGGAGTACGGCTCCCCATCGACCTCGATCCGGTTTCCCTTCTTCAAATCACCGGCTTGCGGCATCCTATTTCTCCTTGTCGTATCGCTTGAACTCGCCCGCCTTCAGCTTCCGCATGTACTGGTTCATCTCGCGCACAGCGAGGTAGCCAAGGCCGAGCACGATCGGAATGTTGGACCAGAGCATCGCGCCGGTGCCCAGGTCCATGATTATTATCATCTCTTGCGCGTCCTTGATCCCGACGGCAGCGACGACCACCAGAATCAGGAACACGATCTTATAGGGCAAAATCCCGCGCTTGCCGGCGAGGTAGACGACACCCTGTTCCCCGTAGTAGCTCCAAGAGATCATCGTTGAAATCGCGAAAAGCCAGGCGGCGAGCGTCACCAGCCATTTCCCGAGGCCTTTGAAGGCCCGGTCGAAGGCGTGACCGGTCAGCTCCGCGCCGCCGTATTGCCGGTGAACGCCCAGGTTCATCAGCTTGATGCTGCCGATGGTGCCTATCCAGTCCGCCTTCGCGACCTTGAGCGGGTCCCAGACCACTTCCATCCCCTTGGCCGCCTCGTCCGAATCGCCGGCGACCTCGCGGATGGAGCCCGTGATCTTGACGACTGTGCGCTCTTTGCCGGCCTCCACGGCGCCGGCCACGTTTGCGATGAGGTAGAATGTGTCGCCCACACTCCACGTCTCGTACTCACCCTTGGGCAGGCTGCCGACGTCACTGGGACCCTCGACGTTCCAGACCAGGTGGTCGGCGTCGCCCTCGGCCGCTACGAGATTGACCGGAGCAGCCACGACGCCGATGGCGTCGCGGTTCCAGGTGCCGGTAGACAGGATGACCATCGCGGTCAGCGTGCAGATGCAGATGGTGTCGATGAAGGGCCCCAATCCACCCACGATGCCCTCGCGGGCCGGCTCATTCGTCTTCGCCGCAGCGTGCGCGATCGGTGCGGACCCCTGCCCGGCCTCATTGCTGAACAGGGAGCGCTTCATGCCCTCCATGAACGCAAACCCGACGCCGCCACCGATGAACGCGCCCGCCGCCTCCGTGGGGCTGAACGCGCTCGTGAAGATGAGGGCGAACATCGACGGGATGTCCGTGATGTGCAGCGCCACAACGGCCAGACCCGCCAACAAGTACAAGAGACACATAAACGGAACGACCTTTCCGGCCACGTTCCCGATGCGCTTGATTCCGCCGATGATCACCAGGCCCACGATGACGGCCATGATGATGCCGGTCGCGATCTTCGGCACATCAAAATACGTCTCGGTCAGACCGGCCACGCTCCACGCCTGGAACATGTTCCCACCGGTGAAGGTGGAGATGATGAGCGTCACGCAGAAGAAGCCGCCGATGAGCTTGGCCAGGACCTTCATGCCCCCGCCCTTCTTGCCGATGACCTCGTCCACAACCCACATGGCGCCGCCGTGCGGATTGTCCGGGTCATCGGTGTTGCGGTACATCATCGCCAGCGTGATCTCCACGCTCTTGAGCGCCATCCCAAACACCGCGACGAGCCACATCCAGAACACGGCACCGGGTCCACCGATGCCGATCGCCAGGGCAACACCCCCGATGTTCCCGAGGCCGACGGTCGCCGACAGCGCCGCTGACAGGGCCTGGAAGTGACTGATGGCGCCGGGGTCGTCCGGATCGTCGTAGACCCCGCGGACCACCTGCACGCCGTGTGTCATCGACGCGGCCTGCGTAAACCGCGTCCACACCGTGAACAGCAGTCCCGCAGCCAGCAGCACCAGCGGGGTCCAAGGCCCCCATAAGATCCCGCCTATGGCTTCAATGAAGCCCAAGATCGTTTCCATGCGCACCTCCTTTCGATTCCAGCGGGTTTTGAGTATCGCACGAGACCGCAGAACGCAACGCGGTTGCGCCCGTCACAGTCGCGCTCAAGATACCCACCGAGGAACTTCGCCCGCCACAGCCGCCCGCGAGTGCCGCGCACTACACCGGACGCATCAGGTAACCGGCGACTGCCCCAAAGAGGCTGCGAGGGACCGACCGGCCGACGCCCACAAGCACGCAAGAGCCAGACACGTCCGGGTCGAATACGGGCGTGATGCCAGCGGCGCGCGCCTGGGCGAGCAGGTGATCTCCGCGCATCCCAAGTCCCACCGCCAGCACTCGGGGGACGACCTCGCCTCGTCGCCGCCCCACCACCGCGACGCCGTCGCCGTGGAAAACGAGCTCCCCTTCCCCCAGACTGCCCCACTGCGCCACATCGAGATCCGCTCGCCGCAACCGGGAACGCTCCCGCCGGACCTGCGGGTCACCTGCGTCTTCCCGCTGCGACCGCACCCACTCGGACCGTGTCATCCGCAACGTGTGCCGCAATCGCTGCCGGCGCCAGAGGAAGTCCAGCCCGCCGAGCACCGCAGACAGGGCGAGCACCCGCGCGCCCAGCGTTCCGAGCGCCCCGGCGATGGCCGAGGCCGCCGTCCCGGGCGACCACGCAGCACCAGCCAGCGGCACCGCACCGACCAGCGCGTCCAGGCCCAGGAGCACCAGGCCCGCGGCCAGGAAAGAGCCTACGAGGAGCCCTGGCGCGTCCAAACCCCGCGGACGCAGTCGGGCTGAATCCGGGGCCACAGCTCCGAGCGCCCACAGCGGGCCGACCTGGAGGAACCCGCCCAGCGCCGCGCCCGCTGCCGCCATCGCCGCGACGGGTACCACGAGCACGAGGAACACTGCCACGGCCGGCTGCGTCAGCCAGGCGATGTCACCGGGGACCCGCACCATCCCAGCGCCGTGCAGAACAACGCCGGTGAAGGAACGCAGCACCTGCCAACCCCACGGCGCCGCGAAGGCCACCAGTCCAGCGGTAGCCCCTACGGAACACGCGGCCGTCAACACGGCGCTGCGCGCGACTCGCCCCTCCGCGCGCGCCTCGCGCATCCGTCGGGCGGTAGGCTCGTAGGGCCTTGCGCTCACGGCGCCCCCAACTGCGCCGGCACAGACCCGAGCCAGGTCAAAGAGCCGTCGATGGCGACATCCACCATCACGTGCAGCGCAAACAGGAAGGCGACGATCACCACGAGCGATCGCGCCGGCATCCCCAACAGCGTGGCGTGCCACCGGGGTGTCATCCTCTGCAGCGCACCGAGGGCAAGGTCGGTCAGCCAGACCGCGGCAAAAGCTGGCAGCGCCAGCAGTGCAGCCACAACGAACATCTCTCCGGCCAGAATCGAGGTGCTCAAAAGCAGGCCCTCGGCCCCATCGGCCGGCCAGCCAAACAGCGGTACCGCCGCGTACGACGCCGCCAGAGCCGCCAGAAAGGCGAGGTGACCGCCCACCGCAAAGTACACCGCCACAACAAGCGTCAACCCAAAGGACCCCAGCGCGGTGCTGCGCCCACCCGGCGCCACGCGTCGAACAGGCCGGCCGCGCAGCCCCTCAGCCACGGACCCCGCCATCTCCACCCCCCAGAACACCAGGGAGGACACCACGGCGATCGTCGTTCCGACGGCGAGCTCTTTGACGGCGAGTCCAACCCAAATGGGCCACTCGCCGACGAGGGTGTCCGGCGGCGCAGTAAGCGCGACAGGTGCGACGACGGCGGCGACGGCGATGAGGACTGCGGCGCGCGCGACTCCCGACAACCGAGGCCCACCGAGGAACGGCGCGATGAACACGATGGGCGCCACCCGCAGCAGCACCAGCCCAACCGCGACGGCGTACATCATTGGGCCAGGGCGGGCAGCCCCCGCAGCAGCACCGCCGTGAACTCGATCAGCTGATCACCGATCCACGGCGCGCTCAGCGCGAGGACGGTGCCGACCACGGCGAGCTTCGGCGCAAACCCCAACGAGGCATCCTGAACCTGTGTCACGGCCTGCAGGATGCCCGTCACAATCCCGATCGCGAGGCTGGCGCCCACCGCTGGAGCCGAGATCAACAGCACCAACCACAGGCCCTGCTGGGCGACGTTCATCAACCACTCGTCCATCCGGCCCTCCTCACCCTGGCCCGGGCAGCGCGTCGTCGACGACCCGCCCGACCTCCTCGGCCGCGGCACCGGCAGAGGCGGCGAGCGCCAATTGTCCCCGCGCCCGCAGCAGGTTGTGCTCGCCGCGGGTAGCCGCCTTGCTCGGGTCCCAGCCAAAGTAGGATTCGTGGAGCGCATCGGCTGCAAAGCGGGCGGCCAGCTCCAGGCAGATCCGTTCCGTTGACCGGGGGATGGATGCACCCTCGGCGTCGGTCAACCAAGGTGCGGCGCTGAGATAGCCGCCGAGCGCCGCCGCCGCAACGCCCACGTCAAACTCGGGCTCCGCGACGTCCTCGCTGCCCAGGTTGCACCAAGACCGCAATGCGTCGCCGATCTCCACGTCCACCGTGGTCCAGCCCATGGTATCCAGATCGATGACACCGACCACCGCGTCGCTCTCGCCAAACAGAAGATTGCTCACCTTCGGGTCGCCGTGGCCAATGCGCCGCGGCAGACGCGGGACCGTGCCAAACAGGTCCCAGCGCGCAACGACCTTCCGGGCCACAGCCGCGACGTCCGCGTAGAGGCGATGGCTGGTGTGCTGCCGGAGCGCGTCAAAGAGGTGAACCATGTGCTGGTCCGTGTCGTGAGCGCCGGGCCGCGAGAAAGCGAAATCGTGGCGCGACGGGAGCAGCGCGGTGTGGAAGGCGGCGAGCATGCGCCCGGACTCAAACGCCTGCTGTGGCGTCTCCACCCGGTGAAGCGTCCTGCCCGGCAACCGAGTCAGCACGCGCCAGACCCCGCTGTGCAACGTCGCAGAGGTGGCGTTCCTCGCCGTGCGCACCAGCTTCGGCACCGGTACCCGCCCCGCTGATAGGACCGGAGTCAGGGCGGCGATGTCGTCGTTGACGCTGGCCGCAAACACAGGGTGCAACCGCTGGAGGACGTGGTGGTCACCGACAAAGAACGTGTCGTTGATGAGTCCGTCCGAGGTACGGCGCACCGCGCCGCCCAGGTCGGGCCAGTGTTCCAGAGCCTCGGCTGCGTGATGTGTCGTCGCGTCACCCATAGCCAAGGATCAACCCCTGGACGAGCAGCGTCCACCCGTCCACCAACACGAAGAGGAGCAGCTTGAACGGCAGGCTGACACTCGTAGGATTGAGCATATGCATGTTGAGGCTCAGCAGGATGTTCGCCACGACGAGCTCCACGACCAGAAAAGGCACGAACACCACAAACCCAATGAGAAACGCCTCCTTGAGTTCCGTGAGCACAAACGCCGAGACGAGGATAAGCGGCGCGCCATCCTGCGCCAGCGCCGCGTCCTTGGACGGGTACAGCGTCCGTGCCAGCTCCACGAAGACCGCCCGTTCGGAGGGCCCGGCATGTTTGCTCAGAAATGCGCGCAACGGGGCTACGACCGGCCCGCCCGCATCCACCAACCCGCTGAGCGTCATCTGCTCAGGTGCCGCCTCGTCCGCGCTTCGGTCCAGGAGAGGCTGGGCGGCCCGAGCCATCTCCATCCCCGTTGGCGCCATCACAAAGCCGCTGAGCAGCACCGCCACTGCCAGCAAGACAATGGACGGGGGCACGTCGGGACTTCCCAGCGCCTGGCGCAGAAAGGCCAGCACGATGGAGAACTTCAGGAAGCTCGTCACCAGGACGAGTGCCAGCGGCACAACGGCCAGAAGCAACAGGGGCAGCGCGTAACCGAGGTCCATGTGCGCCGGACTTTACCACCGGCGTCCCATCTGACATAGCTTGCCGAAGATGCCTGCCGATCCTCCGAGTTTTGGCGCCCTGCTCTTGCAGCTGGTGATCTCCCTGGCGCTCGTCTGCGGACTGGCCTGGGTGGTCATCAAGTTCGGGCTGGCGCGGTGGTTGCGCCAAAAGGCGCGGCCCGACGCCTCGCTGGAAGTGCTCGAGACTCTGCCCTTGGGCGGACGACGCGCCGTGTACCTGGTACGCGCGCTGGATCGTGTGCTTGTGGTGGGCGCGTCTGACAATGGACTGTCGACGCTATGCGACCTCGGCGCCGGGAGCGCCGATAGCTACGACGCTTCGACCTTCACCAAGGCGCTCGAAGCGAGTTCAGGGGATCGGGAAGAGGACGCCGCCCCGAATCGGGGCGACGACAGCCTCACACCACCGAGTCGAACAGAGCCTTGAGGCGCGGCTTCGGCGCCGCCCCCACGTGCTGATCGATGAGCTCGCCGTTCTTGAACACGAGGAGCGTGGGGAGGGAACGGATTCCGTAGTTGGCGGCAGTCACGGGATTCTCGTCCACGTTGACCTTGGCCACCTGGACCTTCCCGCCGAACTCGGTGGCCAGCTCCTCGAGCAGTGGCGCGATCATGCGGCACGGTCCACACCAGACCGCCCAGAAGTCCACCACGGTCGGAATCGAAGAGTTCAGGACGCTGTCCTGGAAGTTGCCGTCGGTGGCCTCGATCACGTTCTCGCTTGCCATCTCTATCTCCGTAGATTCATCTTCTCGCGGCAACTGCCCGCGAGGTCGGTTGAGGATATTCACCGAGCCGGTCCGGTCAAGGAGCACAAGACGATGAAGCTGTTGGTGGCTCTGGAGATGTCGGGGACCAAAGTCGCCGTAGTCGGCGGCGGGCGGGTCGGCTTGCGAAAGGCGCACAAGCTGGCGGCCCACGGCGCCATCGTTCGGCTCGTGGACCCTGCCGCCGTCGCCTGGCCGGGGCACGAGGTTCGCAGGAGGCGCTACCAGCTTGGCGATCTGGACGGCTGCTCCCTCGCCTTCGCCTGTACGGGTGTCCACAGCGTCGACGCCGCCGTCGCCTCGGAGGCACGGGCCCGAGGCATCTGGTGCAACCGCACCACGGGAGAGGGATCGCTGGACATGGTCGCCCAGGCGCGCGCCGGGGAGGCGACTTTTGGTGTCCACGCCGGCGGCGACGCGCGACGCGCAGTCCTCCTGCGCGACCGACTCCGCGACGCATGGCCTGAGATTGAAGAGGGGGTACCGGACTCCGTGCCCGGCACCGAACAGATGCGCGGCGTCAATCCCCAGCCACCGGTGCTCGTGGTGTCCGGGTTTGGACCGTTCCCTGGGGTCGACGACAACCCTACGCCAGCCATCGCATCGGAGGCCGCGAGCCGCTTGCCGTGGCTCGATGTGCGGGTGGTGGAGCTGCCCACGGTGTTTGGTCAGGCGTGGCCAATCCTCCAGGCGCAGCTCGACGCCATCGGCCCCAGACTCGCCGGGGTGTTCGCGCTGGGCGTGGCCAACAAGAGACGGCAGGTCGAGATCGAGACGATCGCGTTCAACCGCCGCGCGATGGACCGCCGCGACGCAGCGGGCCAGCTCGCAGACGGCATCGCGGTGCGTTCGGGCGAGGCCCCCGAGCGCCGCGTGATGTTCGACGCGGAGGGGTTTGCCGAACACCTCCGCGAGCTCGGACACCCGGTGCGCACCTCCGCGTCAGCCGGGGACTATCTATGCAATGAAGTCTTCTACGAGCTGTTGGCCTGGCAGCGCCGCACGGGTTCGCGCGGGCCGGCAGGGTTTGTTCACGTGCCGGCGCTGGCGTCACTCTCGCTGGGTCCGTCGGCCGCGGCGATCG
>CALBXO010000961.1 GCA_937890335.1 uncultured Pseudomonadota bacterium
CCCATCTGGAGCACGTGGCGACGCTGCGGACCCGTCTGCAGCAGTCCGCGCCCAGCTGCGAAGTGCCAGCCCGTCCCGATTCGACGGGCGACCTCCTCACCAAGACCGAGACCATGGGCCGCCTGCTGGCCCTCGCTGTCTCCTGCGGGCTCACACGCGTCTTCTCGTTCATGCTGACATCCCCCGCCTCGACCCATGTTTTCAGCAACCTGGGCGTGCCCGATGGCATGCACAAGACCTGTCACGACGGCCACTGGGAGCGCGTGCGAGACATCACGCGCTACCAGATGGAGGCATTCAACCGCTTCCTGGGCGCGTTCCGGATTGCGTCACCCCAAGGGGGCGAGCTGCTCGATCGTGGCTGCATCCTGGGGACCTCGGAGTACGGCGAGGGCTGGAAGCACAGCGTGCGCGAGCTCCCCGTCGTCATCGCTGGACGCGCATGCGGTGCGCTGAACCCTGGCGTCCACTACCGCGAGCAGGGCGGCAACATCAGCAAGGCACACGTGACCGTGCTCCGCTCGCTGGGCATCCCAACCCCCTCGTATGGATTCAACGGTGGCGAAACAAGCGATGCGTTGAGCGGAATTCTTGCATGATTGGGTCTCGCCATGACGCGGTCGCGTGCCTTGGCGCGCTGCTGATCGCCGCGGCTGGACTCGCGGGCTGCGCGGAGGCTGGCCAGCCCTATGCCGAAGACAGTGGCCCCAGTGGCGATCCTGCCATGGACGCCGGAACCGATGACGTTGGCGCGGACCCTGGAACGGACGTCAAGTCCGACACCTCCGGGCCCGACACGGATCCCGCGCCGGACACCCAGCCGCCACCACCAGACTGTCCGCCGGGCACCCAGGCCTGTGGGGTCCGCTGCGCTGACCTCCACGTGGACCCGGACAATTGCGGGGGCTGCGGCCGGACCTGCGTCATCCCTCAAGCCGCCGCCAGCTGCGTGGACGGCGGCTGCGCGCTGGCCGAATGCGAACCGGGATTCTCCGACCGCGACGGCGTGCTCGCAAACGGGTGTGAAGCCGCCATTGTGTGCGAGCCGGGCGGCTCGTGTGAGACCGTGTGCGGGTCCGAGGGCAGGCTCGAGTGCGTGGACGACGAACCGACCTGCGCCACACCCGCGGAGACCTGCAACGCCGTCGACGACAACTGCGACGGCGGGTGCGACGAAGGGGGGCTCCGAGGCTGTCGTGTCGGTGTGCACCGCGCCCACGGCAACGGCCACATCTACACGACGGACCTTGGCGTCGCCAGCTCCGACCCGTACAGCCTCGAACGCGAAAACTACTTCTTTGTCTACGCGCAAACGGTCCCCGGCACGCGCCCTGTGTTCCTGTGCCGGAAAGGCAACGGGAAGCGGTTTCTGACCTCGGATACGGCCTGCGAGATGGCCGGCGGCCAGGAGCGCCAATTGGGCCATTGGTCCCCCACAGAGCTGTGTGGCGCCGTCCCGCTGTACCGCCTGTACCACGAGCCGACACAGAACCATTTCTACACGCTCAACGCCGGCGAGCGTGACAACGCCCGCGACAACCTCGGCTACCGAACCGAAGGGATCGCGGGCTGGGTCTGGAACCGTCCCTGACTCCGCTTGGAGCGATGGGAGAGACTTCCGAACACGTGGACCCGACTGCTACACTCTTACCTCGTTGGTTACACCCGCGCGATTTGAGAGACTGTTGACCATGATGCGAATCTACGCCTGCCCGATCGCCCTTCTCGCGACCCTCTCTCTCGCCGCCTGCGGCGACGACGACGCTGCCGACCCGGATGAGCTCAACAACGGGAGTTGGGTCAACAACGGAGGCGGGGCCAACAACGGCGGCGACAGGACCAACAACGGCGCCAACAACGGCGCCAACAACGGCGC
>CALBXO010000962.1 GCA_937890335.1 uncultured Pseudomonadota bacterium
GCGCACCTCGGCCTGCCTGCGTGGGATGCCCTCTATGACGAAGTAGAGCGGCTGTTGGACGTGAGCCTGGTCCCTGAGTCTCGGTGGAACCGCCACAACCAGCTCCTGCGCACCGGGGTGGAGGCGCTGGGGTGGCGCGGCGGTGGATTGAGCCACAACCGGACGGGCTGTGTCGGCAGTGGGTACTGCGAGATCGGGTGTGCCTACGATGCCAAGAACAATGCGCTGAAGGTCTTTGCGCCTCGGTTTGTGGCGGCCGGTGGCGTGGTCGTCACGCGCTGTCAGGCCGTGCAGGTGCTGCACGAAGCGGGCGCCGTCGTTGGCGTGGACGCGGCGTTGATCGATCCCGAAGGGTGGCAACAGCGCGGCCGGCTGGTGGTTCGGGCGCCGCGGGTGTGCGTGTCTGCCTCGGCGACGGGCACGGCGGCGCTGCTGCTGCGCTCCGGTGTGCCGGATTCCAGTGGCACCACCGGGACGACGCTTCGCATTCACCCGGCGGTCATGGTCGCGGGTGATTTTGAAGAGCCTGTGCACGCCTGGAAGGGGATTCCCCAGACGTACGAGTGCACGGAACATCTCCGGTTTGACGGGAGCGATCGCCGGCTGTGGATCGTCCCGGCCTTCGGCCACCCCGTGGCGGTGGCGACGTTGGTGTCGGGTCACGGAGCGGAGCACCGGGGCTGGATGGAGCGCTACGCTCACCTGGCGGCGTTCACGGCGATGCTCCATGACCACACCGCCGGCGTGGTCACGCCGGACGGGCCGCTCGGTCTTCAGATTGACTACTGGCCTGACGGCGGCGATCGGGCGCAGCTGTCGCTGGGGATCGAACATTGCGCGCGGCTGCTGTTTGCGGCCGGGGCGCGCCGTGTCGTGGTCCCAGGTCACCCCGTTAGAGTGCTGGAGTCCGCCGCGCAGTTGGGGTCGCTCGCCGGGTTGTCACTGACCCGGGGGGCCACGGACATCAGCGCCGTCCATCCCATGGGCTCGGTGGCCATGAGCGACGATCCGGAACTGGGCCCCGTCGATAGTCGCGGGGAGCATCACGGTGTGCGCGGCCTCTGGGTGTCCGACGGGTCGCTGTTTCCGGAGAGCATTGGGGTGCCGCCGCAGCTGTCGATCTATGCGCTTGGCCTGCACGTGGGCCGCGCCATCGCCACCGCATCGCTGTGAAATCCGGTGCGGATCTGTTGTCGGGCGCGGCGGAACGCTGGTAGGCTCGCGACAGCTTGAGGTCCATTATTCTCCAGAAACTCATCGAGCGACGTATTCTTCTGGTGGCCGGCAAGGGCGGCGTGGGGCGCAGCACTCTGACTGCGGCGCTCGGTGTCGCGGGTGCCGCAGCCGGCAAGCGCATGCTGGTCGCGGAGATTGGTGAGCCCGACGGTCCTTACTCGCCGCTGGCGCGCCTGTTTGGCCGCGACAACTTTCCTGTGGAGCCCGTGGAGGTAGCGGACGGAGTGGACGGCTGCGTGCTGTACGCGCGCCGCGGGCACCAGCTCTTCATGGAGTATGTGCTTCCCGTCCGCGCGCTCGCCATGGCGGCGATGCGCTCCAAGGCCCTGGAGCGCATGCTCGTGGCGGTGCCCTCCTTCCACGAGATGGGCGTGTACTACCACTTGCTCACCCTCATACGCGAAGTGGACGGCCGCCGACCCTACGACTGCATCTTGCTCGATATGCCCGCCACGGGCCACGCGTTGGCGCTGACGGGACTGCCGGATGTGCTTCTGGAGCTCATGCCGGTGGGTCCCATCGCCAAGGCGTTTCGCGAGGGACAGGCGTACCTCAACGATCCGGTGTATGGGGGCGCGCTCGTGGTCACTCTGCCCGAGGAGCTGCCGGTCACCGAGTCCCTGGAGTTGATGGAGGGCCTGCGCGAGACGCGCGTCCCCGTCGCCGGCGTCATCGTCAACAAGATCATGGGGGACGAGTTCACCGACGAGGAGCGGGAGGCGATGTTGGCTCTGAGCGAACGCGTGCCCGTGTACGGCAGGGGCCGTCTGGTCGGTGCCGCCACCGCGCGCGACGCTGTGGAGACACTGCGCCGAGGCGCGCCGCAGGTAGACCCCGTCCTGGTGCCGGAGTTTGCCACCCGAGGCGCCGCTCTGACGGCAGACATTGCCGCGTCGCTCGCGGGAGGTAAGGCGTGAGCCGCCTGCGCGAGATGGTGGAGTCCCACCGCGTCATCGTCTGCTGCGGGGCCGGCGGCGTGGGCAAAACCACGACGGCCACGGGTCTGGCGCTGGCGGGCGCGCGGTCGGGGCGCAGGGTCCTGGCCCTCACCATCGATCCCAGCAAGCGCCTGGCGCAGACGCTCGGCGTCGCGCGGAACCTCAAGGAGCCCGCGCCGGTGCCGCACTCGTTCCTGGTGGCCGCGGAGGCCACCGCCGGGAGCCTGCACGCCTGGATGCTCGACCCGCAGCTCGTCGCGGACCGGTCTGTGGACAAGCTGAGCCCGACCCCGGCGGTGGCCGCTCGACTCAAGGCCAACCGGATGTACAAGCAGCTGGCGCGGATGGTCGCTGGCATGCAGGAGTACACCGCCATGGAGGCGCTCCACGGTTTCCTGGACGACGGGGCCTACGATCTCGTCATCCTGGACACGCCCCCATCGCGCAACGCGCTGGATTTCCTGGACGGCCCACGGCGCCTCGAGCGCTTCTTCGACGGGCGCATTTTCCAATTGTTCCTGCCGGGCGAGAAGGCGTCGTTCATCGGGCGCGCGGCGAGCAACCTGATTCACCGCGCGATGTCCGGCGTGTTCGGCGAGGCGACCTACCTGGAGCTGCAGGAGTTCTTTGGGGCGTTCGAGAACATCATGTACGCCCTGACCCGCAACGCGCTGCGCACGCGCGAGAAGCTGTCAGACGCTGAGACGGTGGCGTTCCTGCTCGTCACGTCGCCCGCGCCTGAGGCGCTCGAGGACGCGCACCTGTTCCGCCACAAGGTGGAGGACCTCGGGCTTCCGTTTGGAGGCTTTGTCCTCAACCGGTCCCTGGCCGCCGGCGTGGCGCGCGTCATGCCGGATCGGTCGATGCTCGGCGACGCGCCGACCGCGGCGGAGATCTCCGGGTTGGCGAAGCTCAGGCGGCTTGCGGAGCTGGAATGGGCGGCTGTGGACGAGGACCGCGCGCTGCTGGCGGAGCTGACCGAGCGCGCGGGGCCGGGTGCTGTGGCGCTCGCGTTGCCCACGTTCCCGGACGGCGCCCACGACATCGGCGGGCTGGTTCAGGTCGCGCGGAGCCTCACGGCCTGACGGGGTTTCTCGCGGCTGTACTCCAGCCTGCGTTGGGCGCCTTTTCTGGATCCGCACATCCACTCGTTGGAGCGACTATTGGCAGGGGTTGGGCGACTGGTTTTGGACCGGCCCGAAGCTCCCGCTGTGAATCGGCCAGACCGGGCAGGTGTGGAACACGACACCGAACTGCGCGAAGCCCAGACTGATGGAGTAGATGTCACCCCGCGTCGGGCCGTTGACGCTGACACAGGTGTGCACCCGCTGGATGTTGGTCCGCGAGATACTGACATAACCGTCGCGTTCGGTGCCGATGCCGTGGCCCGAGTTGACGACGCCGATGTCCGCCAGCTCGACGCGGTCTGAGCCCCCCAGCAGGAAGATTCCGTAGTGGTCGGGGGCGGCACCATCCACGTAGAGATTGGTGATTCTGACATCGCCCGTGCGGGATGGCTCATAGGTGAAGCCGCCCGACGACGAAGAGTTGATGTAGACGACGCCAAAGGAGGCGATCCGGCCCTCAATATGGATGGCCGCGACGCCGGACTCCGCCGGCGTGTCGAACGATGCGCCGGCGTAGTTCATCACCGTGTACTGAATCTCGATCTGCCCGGACGGCAGGACGTGAACGCCGGCCCAGTCGCCCCGCGCGGGGCTGGACGCCTGCCCGTCCCGGTTTGTGTCTCCGCCAACGTCCTGACGGTTGCTGGTCAGAGTGATGGGCCGTCGCTGGCTGCCGGCGAACGCCAACGATCCCTCCACCAGGATTCCACCACCAGCCTGTTCGGCGCTCGGCTCGAATTTGAGGATTGTACCATCCTGGATCCCGAGCCGACCGCCTTCCGCGATGTGCACTTGCCCCTCGACGACGAGTAGGGGCGTGTCGTGCTGCCAGGTGGTCGAGTGGCCGATCGACCCCGCCGTGACCCAGATGGCGTCGCCGCCCAGAACGGTCTGCGTCTGCACTTGCTCAATGAGTCGCGGATGCGCGCGGGCGAGGAAGGCGTTGTTCCGGCTGGTCAGGTTGATGACCGTGCTGCTGGCGTCGCCGTCAATGAGGTTGACGCCAAACCCGGCGTTGTTGCGGGCGTCGACGTTGTCGAGGTTCAAACTTTGTCCCGCGTCCGCGATGAGGCCGTCGCCCCCATTGCGCAGAATCACGGCGGCTGCGATCGCGAGTGAACCGGCGGTCTGGAAGCTGCCTCCGGGGCCGTCGTTGTCGCGGATCTCCACCCCATCAAAACGGCAGTTGCCGGGTCCGCACTGCACGTCCATTGCGGGCTGCGAGCCCTGCGCGAGGTTGTCGGAGACAGTGAGCTGGCTGGCTGTCCAAGGGAGACCGGCGGCGGTCGCGAGGGCCAGGCCGCCGCTCTGGCTGCGGGTCACTGTGAGCCCCTGAAGGCCGGGCGCGGTGTTGGTCCGCAAGTCCACCATCGTGCGTCCCGGCGTGTCCGCTTCCCCGTCGTTGGCGTCGCCACCGCCACCAAAGCGAAACTCGGCCTCGTCGATCATGATGTTGGCCGACGAGGTGGCGCGCAGCGCGCCCCAATCGCCCTCCACGGGCGTGGTGGCGAACCCGTCGCCGTTCGTGTCGCCGCCGGCGCCGTCATCGCACGCGCTGGTGAGGGTGACCGGCGCGTCCAGGCTGCCGTCGATGTTGAGGTTACCGGCAACCACCAGGTCCACGTCGGTGCCAGCGGGATCTCCGCGTGTCGCCGTAAACTTCACGATGGTGGACTCCGGCAGCGTCAGACCGCCGTCGGCTGTGACTTCCACCGTGCCCAGCACCGTGTAGACGTGGGCCGCGGGCCAGGCGATGTGGTTGGACACGTCCCCGGCGAGCACGTGCACGCCGCGCTCCGCGTTCTCGAGCGTGTTGTTGCCGACGACCTCCTGGACGAGGTTGGGGGAGACCGTAAGGACGATGTCGCGCTCGCCGAGGGGAGCGCGTAGGTCGGCGGTCAGCTGGTTGCCGCGGACGCGACTTTCGTTGTTTCCGACCACCCAGAGGTCGCTGAACCCTGGGTGTCGCGCCGCGCGACTGTCACCCAGATCCACGCGGGCAGTTCCCTCCAGGCGCAGGCCATCGCCGTCATTGTCCTCCGCGGTCAGGCGCAAGGCGAGCACGTCCCCCACGGCCCGGATGGAGACCCCTGGTCCGGCGTTCTCGCGCGCCGCGATGTCGGAAACGTCCAGCCCGCCCGGGCCAACTTCGATGTGGGCGCCGGCGCCACCGCTGCTCACGTCCAGCTGCGTGAGCGTCGTTCGGAAGCCGCCCGTCACCGCCATGTGCAGCCCCCATCCGCCGCTGAACCAGGTGCGCAGGGCCTCGAGCTGCGCTGGCGCGCGAACGCCCGTGACCCGCAGGGCGGCCGACGTATCGTCGTCGGACTGGCCTCCAGCGTAGTACATCTGGATGTTGCGAAGCCGAGAGGTGGCGCTGTCGACCGCCAGGGCCTGCCAATCGCCCGGCGCAGCGCGCGTGGCGACGCCGTCCAGGTTTGTGTCCCCACCGTTGCAGTCGTCGTACTCGCTGGTCATCACGATGGGGGCGTCGACCGTTCCGCGGGCGTCGAGGGTGCCGTACACCACGAAACCGAGCGGCGCCTCTCCGTCAGGTTGCACCTGGAATTTGAACAGGGTGCCCGGCTCCACAATCAGCGTCGTGGAGGAGGGCACCAACAGTGGCGCGGTGACGAGGTACGGACCGCCGAGCGCGGTGAGCGTGCGCTCGTCGGATTGAATGTCGGCAAAGAGGTCGCCGCCGATCTCGGTCAACGGCCGCGGATCGCCCTGGGACCCACTCCGGCAGCTCACGCCGTTGCGACCATCGCACACGTAGAGGTCGTTGAAGCATGCGCCGCAGGACTCACCGGGCTCGCGCAGCAGCGGCCGGCAGCCGCCGCAGGCGTTGATCTCTTCCGGTTCTGACGCGCCGTTGCACACGAGCAGGTCGACGCCTTCGCACGCGAAGACACCATCCTCGCAGGCGCCGCAGACGTCCGCAGGTGCCCCCTCCAGCGGAGCACAACCGCCGCAGCCGTTCGTCGTGGAGCCACCGCATACGACCGCCTCGTCCCCATCGCACACAAACACGTCCTGGCCACAGGGGCCGCAGCTGTCGCCAACGACCGCCGCCAGCACGCCGCATCCGCCGCATGAGTTGCGGGGCTGGGCGTCGGAGCAGCGCAGTGCGTCGATGCCGTCACAGACGAGGCGCCCGTCGCCGCAGGCGCCGCAGGAGTCACCGGGAAAGCCGCCGAGGCCCGCGCAGCCGCCGCAGGTGTTGAGGGCCGCGTTTCCGGCGTCGTCGGCGCAGGCGACAGCGTCGGCGCCATTGCACGCCCAGCGTCCGGAGGAGCACGTGCCACAGGGCTCGCCGACAGCCACGGGAAGCTCCTCGCAACCGCCGCAGGCGTTGTAGGACTCGGGCCCAAAGTCCTCCGTGCAGATCACCGCCGCGTCGCCGTCGCAAGCCCATACGCCCGAACCGCAGGTGCCACAGCCCTGGCCCGGTACGCCCTCGAGCGCGGCGCAGGTTCCGCAATTGGTGGACAGTTCTGTCTCACAGCCGTCGCGCGGGTCGTCATTGCAATCGGCCCAGCCGTCCGAGCACGCGATGACACAGACCCCGTCCTCGCACGTGGACCCCCCGTTTACGTCGGGGCAGACATTCCCGCACCATCCGCAGTTGGCCGGGTCCGTCGCAAAGTCTCGGCCGGCGCACTCGTCGCATGTGGCGTCCACGATGGCACAGACCTTCAACACGTCGTTTCCGGGGATGGTCTGTTCCTAACAGGTGTATCCGAGCGGGCAGAGGTCCCCCTCCTCGCAGCGTAGGGCACAGTGGGGCCCGTCGGCGGCGTCGAGGCACAAATTGTTCCCGCTTCCACACTCGTCGTGGCCAGTGCAGGCCAGACACAGCGGTGTCTCCTCGGGGTAGCAGACAGAGACCTGCGCACCCACGGGGTTTCGCAGAGTCTTGCAAGCAAAACCCTCGCGGCTGCAATCGCTGGTACACAGTGAAGTACAGGTCCCGGACTCTTCTCCGGCGTGCACGCAATAGCCCGAACCGCAGTCCGCGTTGGCGCGGCAGTCCGCACCCAGCTCCGCCTTCGTGCCGTCGCCCCCGGTGTCGCCGTTTCCGCGCACATCGCCGTCGTCGAGCACGCCCGTGTCCCCGTCTCCGTCCTGCACGGGCGGAGGGCTGATGTCGGAACACGCGAGTAAGCTCGCGGAGAGGAGGAGGAGTATCTGAATTCGCACGCGGTGACTCCGGTGATGCATGGGTCTGCGCCCGCGGGAAAGGTGGTACCGCGGGGAGCCCTTGACCACTGGATCGGCAGTTACAGGCCGTTACATGAACCGAAACCGTTTCGGAACCCGCACTGATCGGGTGATGGCGGGGCCCGATCCGTCGCGCCTTAGGCTGCCGCGGTCGGTCCGCGGCATGCGATCGTCGCGGCCAGATCGGTCGCGAGATCTCGCGGCGCGGGAGTCGGCGGCGGCGCGTGATGTCGGCGGACTGGTTAGCCGCGTCGGGCGACGTCGGTGGCCCGCCCTGACTCGACGAGCCCACGCAGTGCGCGCTCCATCTCCTGGGCGAAGATGAGCCTGACAGCCTCGAGTCCCACGGGACGGAGGGTTGAGAACGCCTCGGTCATGCGCGTCGCGGCGGACTGCCCGTCGGGGGCCGACCGCAGGTGGGCGAGGAAGTGCTTGGACACATCGGCAGCGGCCCGCGCCATGTGTTTGCGCAGCAATCGGCCGGCTTCCACGCTGCCCTCAAGTCCAATGCCCGCCCGCTGCAATTGCATCGTCACCCGCAGCAACCCTGGGCTGGCGACCGTGAATGCGTCGCCCGCCCGCTCGGCCAGCCCCAGGCGGACCAGGTCCGCGACAAGACCGTCGCGGTCGTCGCCGGCGAGCTCCAACAGGGCCTGCCGGGTCAAGACCTGCGGCGTATCATCCACCCAGGGGGTCTGCAGCTGGTCCTTGAGACCCAACCAGTCCCCGAGCACCAGCTCGCCCTTGTCCGCGCGGGCCAACACGTCGCGGATGGCCTTGATCGTCAGACCCTGGTCCTGAAGGCGCGCAATGAGGCGCAGCCGATCCGCATGCGCCTCGTTGTAGACGGCCTTTCGGCCGCGGCGCTCCGGGGCGGGCAGCGCCTTCTTGGACTGGTAGAACCGGATGGTGCGGCTGGGGACACGCGTCTCCACGGCGAGCTCGTCGATGGTGAACTCGCGGGGGGCGTCCGCAGCGTCTTCTTCGGGTGGTTGTTCGGGCATAGCGGCAGTCATGGTACCTCCCTGGGCCATCTCAGGCCATCTCGCGGGCAACACGCCGAACCGCGGCCACCGGACCGCCGACCGGCAAGCTGAGCTTGGCGATGTGTTTGATGGCCTTGACGAGGGTGCGCGGCCAGGACTCGCTGCGGTACTCGACGCCGTGTTCGGCGCACGCCGCTCTGACCTCTGGCGCGATCTGTCGCAGGCGCTGTGGCGGCAGCTTCGGGAACATATGGTGCTCGATCTGATGCTCGAGTCCTCCGCAGAGGATGGTGAGCGGCCAGGGCACGGTGAAGTTGTTGCTGGCCTCTGCCTGCATTGCGTACCACTGGCCGCGGCCGCTGGCCTTGGCGCCCTCGGGGTAGGAGGCGACGTCCTCTCCCACGTGTCCGCAGTAGATGGTGGCGGCGGAGTACAGGTCGCGCATGCGGCTGGACAGGAAGTTGCCCAGCGCCACCTTCCAGAAGAACGGCCCCGCCAGCGCAGGGAAGAGCACGTACTCCTTGAGGGCGTGCCGGGCGTACTTGCGGAAGGCCCGCTTGTGGACCTCCACAATCGTCGTCCAGTCCTTGCGCTCGATGACATCAAAGCCCTCGGCCCAGCCGTGGGCGCCGTACACGTCCAGCAAGCCGGTGAAGTGGGCGTTCATCGACACGCCGAAGAAGGGCCAGCTGAACAGGAAGGTCGTGGGGACCTGGACGTAGTGCTCAAAGCGGTGCGGCGTCCGGTCGGTCAGGCGGATGCTGCCGAAATTGATGTCCGGGTCCTTCTTGGCGATGTTCGTGTACTGGTGGTGCTTGACGTTGTGCCCCGTGTGCCACGACGCCTCGTCGATGGGGAGCTCCCAATGGAAGCTCTTGGAGTGGAACTTTTCCGCGCCGGGCAGTTTGTCGTAGGCGCCGTGCAACGCCGTGTGACCGATCTCCGTCGCCTGAAGCTGCTTGTGGACCCAGAGGGCCAGCACACCCGCCGTGAACGTGAACGGCTCGGGGCTGAAGTGGATGAGGGCCCGCCCTGCGATCTCCATGGCACGTGAGAACCGGTTCAGGTTCACGACGTAGCGCACGTCCTCTTCTCCGACCTCGGCTTCAACCCGCTTGCGAATCGCGTCGATTGCTCGACCGAAGGCCTTGAGGCGTGCGGCGTCGTCCAAGGGTGTCGTCTGGTTCTGTCCGGCGTCTTCGTTGGCTTCCATGTCGACCTCACTGGTTCATCATGTGATGAGACAGTGATAACCGTAACAGTGTTTGGTGTCAAGGTTGTTTGGGTCGGAAGATTGCCGATTACCTCCTGCGCCGTTTTCCAAACCAGTCCCAACGGGCAATAGCCCCGCCGGGAGGATTTGGGACCACGATCTGAGACCTGGGCAGTGACTATTGCCCGGTGAGGACGTTCGTGCGGTCGTCCGTGATGGCCACATTCCCAGCCGAGTCGCTGGCCTTCACGCGCCAAACCCGGGTGCCGTCGCCCACATCGATGAGCCAGGTGTAGGTGGACCCATCGATGGAACAGTCGACGTAGGTGCCATCACGGGGGCATCCGTAGTTCATGCCGTTGAAGTCCCAGATGAGCTCAACGGCGGACACCGCGGTGTCGTCTGTGGCCTCCACAACGACACGCAGCTGGGTGCGGGCCGCCCATTGCGTGTCGGAGGTCGGCGCCACGATCTCCACGGTCGGCGCCGTAGTGTCGACCACCTCGCGCACCGCCAGCGTCCGCGTCTGCGTCACCGTCTCGTTGCCGGCAGTGTCGGTGGCACGAATGCGGAACGGCCGATCGTCGGCGACGCCGACCGAGACGAACCAACGGTAGGTTCCCGCATCGATCTCGCAGGAGACGTGCTCCGACTGTGTCTCCAAGGGACACGCGTAGTTTTGTCCATTGAAGTCCCATTGCAGCTGAACCTGGCCGACAGCGACGTCGTCCTCGATCAACGCTTCGACCACGATCTGGCTGCCCGGTGGGTGGATGGTGCCATCGCCCGGCGTGATGTTGGTGATGGTCGGGGCTGTCTCATCTCCGGCTTCCGGAGGCTCCTGGCCATCGGCGGTGAGGAACAGGGTGCGAGATTCGGTCACGGCCTCCTTGCCGACGAAGTCCACGGCGCGGACGCGGTAGGTGCGCTGTCCCGTGCTCACGTCGATGTTCCAGGTCGCCACGCCCTCGTCCGAGAGCTGGCAAGTCACGTAATCCACGTCCGTGGGGCAGGTGTAGACCTCGCCGTTGTAGTCCCAGTGCAGCTCAAGCCGGCTGAGCCATTGATCGTCGGAGGCCCGCGCCTGGACGGTGATGGTGCTGCGC
>CALBXO010000963.1 GCA_937890335.1 uncultured Pseudomonadota bacterium
CCATCGCCCTCGGCACCGTCGCCCTCCGCACCGTCGCCCTCCGCACCGTCGCCCTCCGCACCGTCGCCCTCGGCACCGTCGCCCTCGTCCGCTTTGGCGGGCAGGCTCGAAGGTTCGTCACCACCCGCTGCCTTGTCACCTTCGGCGCCGTCGGCCTTGTCGCCCTCCGCGCCAGCTTTGTCCCCAGAGTCATCGGCCTTGTCGACCGTGTTGGCGGGCGCACTCGCGGGTGCGTCCTTCTTGTCCGGTTTGCTCGCCTCGGGCTTGTCGGCCTCCGGTGATTTGGCCTCCGGAGCCTTGTCACCCTCGCAATTGCACGCGCCCGGCGCCGTGAGCAGGAGCCCCGCGGCCAGGATCAGCACGATCCGCTTCATGAATTGTCTCCTCCAATGAGATGCCGTCCGCACTCTACTTGGACGGCGACGACGTGGTCAACGCGGCGCAGCTGCGCGGAGATTCCGCACCGCCAATGCGCCCTCTGCAATCACCCACAACTGCAGGCCCAGAAGCAGCGCTCCGACCGCGGCCAGATGGTATTGCGGCTCGGACGCCGTCGCGTACTCGGCGATGTTGATCACGAGCGCCAGGGTGGTGATGGCGAGGACCACGAGGCAAGGGATCAGCAGGTAGAGATACGGACGCTTCAGCTTGATCAGCCAGATCGTGACCACCACCAGACTCAGGCCGGCCAGCAGCTGGTTTCCGCTGCCAAACAGCGGCCACAACAGCCGCTCCTGACCCGCCAGGACGAGCAGCAGGGGGGGTACCACGGCCACGAGCCCCGCGAGGTACCGATTCTTGAACCAGGAGATCGAGTACGTCTCGGCGAGCTCCTGCACAATGTAGCGCTGGATGCGGACTCCCGTGTCGAGGCTCGTCGCCGCGAAGCTGATGACGAGGACGCCGACGACGACCTTGGCGGCATGCTCCGGGATCGACAGCGCCACAAGGAACGAGCTCGCGCCGTTTACGAAAGCACCGACTCCCTCCTTGGTGGTTGGGAAATGATCGTAGTGACTGGCCCAGTCGCTGAGACCCGCGGACACCGCCAGTGTCGCGATCAACGCCAGAACGCCTTCGCCCAGCATGGCCCCATAGCCCACCGCCCGCGCGTCGCTGGCGCAGGCGATCTGTTTGCTCGTGGTTCCAGACGACACCAACCCGTGGAAACCGCTGATGGCGCCGCACGCGACGGTCACGAACAGGAAGGGGAACCAACTCGGAGACCCCTCGGGCGCCGCGGTGAACATGGGCGCCTGGATGGTCGGGGCCGCGATGAAGATGCCCGCGATGAGAGCGGTGAGCCCCACGACCAGCTGGTGGCTGTTGATGTAGTCACGCGGCTGAAGCAACACCCACACCGGCAGGGTGCTGGCGATGAAACCGTAGATCATCAAGAGCACCACCCAGGTGGTGATCTGCGCCGGTTTGTCCCCCACGAAGCTGAGGCTGAGCGGGACCTCCGTCCCGACCCAGACCATGAAGTAGAGGGCGATGAGGGCCGCGATGGACGGCCACAACATCCCGCCCTTCTTCTTGTAGCACCACCACCCGATGCCCACAGCGACCAGGATCTCGAAGTTGACCGGCAGCACCGTCCCCGGAAAGCCGACGAAGAGCCCGGCGATGGCGGTGGCGAACACTGCGATGACCAGCAGCACGAGGCAGAAGATGACGAGCAGGAAGAGGGTACGGGTGCGAGGGCTGATCACGTCTGCGGCGATGGAGCCAATGCTGCGCCCCTCGTTGCGCATGGAGATGACCAGGGTGGAGAAATCGTGCACAGCGCCCATGAAAATGGAGCCGAACACCACCCATAGAAACGCCGGCACCCAGCCCCAGACCACCGCGATCGCCGGTCCGATGATGGGCGCGGCGCCCGCGATGGACGAGTAGTGGTGCCCAAACAGGATGTGTTTGTTGGTGGGGACGAAGTCGACGCCGTCCTCGAGCTCCACCGAGGGGACCGGCTCGTCATCCCGTAGATCGAACACCTTCGTGGCGATGATCTTCGAGTAGAAACGATAGCCGAGTGCAAGGGCCGCGAGCCCCACAAAACAGACGACAGCTGCGTTCATGGCCGCATGGTACGACCGACGCTCACGGCTGCGCAACGCGTCAGCTGTGCAGAGCGATTTCTTTTGGGTCCAGCTGGCGGCCCAAGCAGGACGACCGGCGCAGCGTGCGCCGGTCGTCATTGCGGTTCAGGTCAGAACAGGAACCGGCCCCGATCCGATTCTACTCGATGCCGGCGACCTCGATCTCGGACAGGCCGGAGCCCATGCCGAGCACGCCCTGCTCCGTGAAGGAGTCCAGATTGTCGCCGGTAGAGATGCTTACGGAGAACTCGTCGTCGTCATAGCGGGCGTTGCAGTCGTTACCGATCTCGTAGACCTTGATCGTGTCACCATTCTCCAGCGTCACGTCGAGGTCATCGGTACCGAACGACGCGATCAGGTAGCCGCCAGCCTCTTTGCCGCCCAGCGCGGTGAAGGAGGTGGGATCGATGTTCGCGACCGGCGCAGCGCAGTCAAAGTCCGGTGCACCCAGGGCACCGTTGCTGTCAGCGGCGCTGTTGCCCTCGGTCGGGATGTTGGCGTCCTCGATGGCAGTCGCGTAGGTCTCGTTCTCCCCCTTGATCAGCCCAATGGCGTCCAGGTCGGTACCCGGGTACTCGCCAGACACGCCCTCGGTCAGGTCCTGGATCAGGACGAAGCGGAACAGGGGGGCCTGGACACACGCCGGGTCTTCCGGGGTGGCTACGCAGTCTATGGTACAGGAGGGATCCTCAGGAGTGGCTTCGCAGTCCACGCCCGCGCAGGACGGGTCATCGGGAGTGGCTTCGCAATCTACGGCGCACGCGGGATCGGCCGGCGTG
>CALBXO010000964.1 GCA_937890335.1 uncultured Pseudomonadota bacterium
GAACCACGCCAGCGTCGACGCGAGTCCGGCGACGGGCCCCACCACGCAGACCGAGGGCGGCCCCAGCCTGGCCTCCTCCACGCGGGCGACCACATCGCCGACCGTCGCGACGACCACCCGCTGATCCGGGCGCGTACCCCATTGAACCAAAGCGACCGGCGTCCGGGCACTGACGCCCTCCGCGGCCAGGAAGTTCATGTTTCGCTCGAGGTTCTTCACCCCCATGAGGATGACGAGCGTGCCTCCCGCGGCGGCAAACGAAGCCAGCGCTGGCCAATTCGTCCGCCCGCCGGCTTTGTGCGGATCTTCGTGCCCCGTCACCACCGCGAGAGCGGTGTTATGATCCCGATGGGTCACAGGGATGCCGGCGTAGGCGGGGGCGGCGATCGCGCTCGACACGCCCGGGACCACTTCATACGCGACGCCCGCAGCCCGAAGCGCCTGCGCCTCCTCGCCACCGCGCCCGAAGACGAACGGGTCGCCTCCCTTGAGACGCACTACGTCGTGGCCTGCCAGCGCCTCGTCCACCAGCAATTGTTCGATGTTTGCCTGGCGGTCCGCGGCGCCGGTGTGCGCGCCACTCTTGCCCATGTAGACCCGCCGCGCCGTGGGCGGGGCCAGCTCCAGCAACGCCGGCTCCACGAGGTAGTCATAGACCACGACCTGGGCGCGGCGCAGGACCTGGACCGCGCGAACCGTCATCAGACCGGGGTCGCCGGGCCCGGCGCCCACGAGCCAGACCTTCCCGGTCACAGGTGGGCCAGGCGCGCCATGAGCTCGCGTCCGCCGCGCTCGAGCAGCTCGCTGCCCAGCGCGCGACCGAGGGCCTCGTCGTCGGTCAGGTCGCCGTCGACCTCGCCCTCAAGGATCTCGCTCGCGTCGGGCATCCCAAGTCGTGCGATGAGGTGGATCCGGTTGCCCCGAACCGTAGAGTAGGCTGCGATGGGCAGTGTGCAGTCCCCCTCAAGGGCCATCAGAACGCCCCGCTCCGCGCGCACCCGATGCTCGGTGATCTCGTCAGCCACGGCCCGCACAGCGGCCAGCGTTGAGGCGTCGCCGTCGCGGGCTTCAATGCCTACTGCGCCCTGCCCGATGGCCGGCAGAAAACCAGTCTCGGCGGTCAGCCGCTCGGTAATCTGATCCCCCATGCCCAGGCGTTCGAGTCCCGCTACGGCGAGCACAATGGCATCAAGTCCCAGGTCGGGGTCCGCGAGCTTGGAGAGCCGTGTTCCCACGTTGCCGCGGATGCCCACGACCTCGAGGTCAGGACGCGAGCGCAGCAGCTGAAACTGCCGTCGGAACGCGCCCGTTCCCACCCGAGCGCCGTCGGGCAGCTCCGCCAGGCTTCCGTACTTCCGCGACACCAGGGCGTCGAACTCGGACGCTCTGGGCATCATCCCGACGATACCGAGGCCCGGCGCCACCGTGGCCGGCACGTCCTTCATGGAGTGGACAGCGATGTCGACATCCTCGTCCAGCAGGGCGCGCTCCAGCTCCTTGATGAACAGCCCCTTGCCGCCCACGAGGTGCAGCGGTCGGTCCTGAATCTTGTCGCCGGATGTTCTGATCTCGACGATGTCGATTTCAAGGCCGGGGTGGGCGGCGCGCAGCAGGTCCGCCACCCAATTCGTCTGCCACAGGGCGAGCGCACTCGCACGGGTTCCAATCCGGATTCTCATGCCGCCGGTGTACCCCGGCCCGCGCGCGCGCACAAGGCACGAACCGTCGGC
>CALBXO010000965.1 GCA_937890335.1 uncultured Pseudomonadota bacterium
CGAGGCTGAGGGTCCGCACGACGGCTCCGGCGGGGACCGACGCGGCGCGGGCCTGCGCGCCAAAGGTCGAGTGGTCGGCGTCATCGTCGACGATCCAGAGGGCCCATTCCACGCCACCACCGACGGGAAAGACGTCGGCAATCTGGGCGCATTTGGCCTGGATCTGGGCCTGCACCGGCTCGAAGTCCGTGTCGTACGAGCACGCCACAAACGCGACGCGCGCCCCGCGGCTGCGGATGTGCGACGCGTCGTCGCGCGCGGTTTGGACGGCTCGGCGAGCTGCCATCACCAGTCCACGTCACGCTCGGCGCAGGCGAGGTCCTGGGGCGTGTCGATCTCGCGCCAGCCGCCGCGTACGTCCACGGTGCGGAACGGGACGCCCTCGTCGTCCGCCAGGTGTTGCATGAGGTCGGCCACGTAGGCGTAGCGCAGCACGCCTTTCTGCCCAAACGGTGTGTCCAGGCCCTCGGCCAGCAGACGGTCCCAGGCGGCCACGGCTTTGGCCGCCGCAGGGCCGGAGAAGCCGCCCATACCTGCGACCTCTCCGTACGCCTCGTCCGGCGTCACGCACTTTCCGACCCGGACCACGCGTCCGTCCTCCACGGCGACGCACTCGGCTTCTTCGAGCGGGTGCTGGTCGCGGTCGACGTACACATCGCGCCAGGCGACATCCACGACGGCGGCCATTGCGTCGGTACCCTGCAGGGCCGCGGCGAGTTTTGCGGGGTGTTCGCTGCGCCATGTGGTGTCCGCGTAGCTGAAGATGAACCCGCCCTCCATCGCGTCGCGCGCGGCGAAGAGGCTCGGCAACAGCCCGGTGGTGGCGTAGTCGGGGTTCTCAAAATAGCGCACGCCGTCAAACTGGATGCGCTCCGACAGGTACCCCCTCACAATGGAGATGTCTGTGATTCCGGCGGCGCGGTAGCCGTCGATCTGGCGCTGCAGGAGGCTGCGGCCGCGCAGGGGCATGAGCGCTTTGGGGGTGTCGTTGGTGAGGTCGCCAAGGCGAGTCCCCATGCCGGCGGCGAGTATGATGGCACGCATCAGGCGTTCTCCTTGGTGGACGACGGGCGGCCGAGCTTGAGGCACGCGCCGGCGAAGGTCTTGAGGGTGTAGAGCGCGACCGTGGCGCCGTACGCCCAGAAGTAGAGGTCGATCCGGTCGGCCAGTGCCAGAAAGACCACATACGCCGGGTAGTTGACGATCAGGCGGGCCGCGGCCATCGGCAATCCGACGACCCGGCGGGCGAGGCCCGGTGCGGCGGCGGGCTCGGGCGCGGGCGGTGGCGGGCCGGTGTACTCCGGCCTGCGCGTGAATGTGGTCAGGCTCAGCCCAGCCGCCAGCGCGATGAGCAGGGGGACGCCCGCCATCACGTAGAGGTCGGCGTCTTCCATCATCCACAAGCGCAGGGTCACGGCGCCGTAGAGACCAATCGCCTTGATCTCGTCCAGCAGGAAGTCGAACAGGTGACCGATGCGTGAACTCTCTCCCCGCACGCGCGCGAGCATCCCGTCCACACAATCCAGGATGTAGGCCAGCTGGTAGATTGCGACGGCCGCAAGCAGCCCGTACCAGTTCTGCCAGAGCGCCATGGTCACGGCGCCGACACAGCTGGTCAGGAACGCGAGGATGGTCACCTGGTTTGGCGTCAGAGGCGTGCCGCGCACCGCGAGGACGACGAACGCGGCGAACGGCCGCGTGAAGTACTTTGCCCAGTAGTTCTCGGTCTCCTTTCGGGTCTCGAGATACAGCTTCCAAGTCTGCCGCAGCACGGCGGGAGCATACACAAACGAACGCCCGCAGGTATAGTGGCACCATGACCCTGAAAATCGGCATCGTTTCAGACATGCACCTGGGCCGGGATACGCGGTTTCGCGGGGTGCTTCGCAAGATTGGACACCGCGCCGAGGCCCTGACCGAGGCCTTTGTCACCGCGATGAACGAGGACTTCAGACCCGCCGCTGTGTTCTGCCTCGGGGACGTGGTCCAGGACATGGACCGCGCGCGGGACCTGGAGCACTACGGCCGGATCTGGGCCGCTCTCGGGGCTCTGGACGCGCCACTCATCCCGGTCAACGGCAACCACGACGTCATCGCAATGTCAGAGGCGGACGTCCTCGCGTTTTGGGTGCGGCCCGCGCTGCACTACGTCACCCAGGTGGGGGGGCTGGACATCGTCGTCCTCCACACGCGCGAACAGAAGGACAGTCATGTGTGGCTGCCCGAGGATCAGGTGGAGTGGTTGCGCGCGCAGCTGGCACAGGGGCGCCCCACGGTGGTGCTCATGCACCACAGCGCCGCCGAGCAGGACACGCGCCACAATTATTGGTTCGCGGACCACCCGCACCTGGCGGTGTTGCACAACCGCGAGCAGGTTCGCGAGGTCATTGGGAACACCGGCAACGTGCTGGCCGTTCTCAACGGGCACCTGCACTGGAACCAGCTGACCGTGCACGATGGGATTCCGTACATCACGGTGCACTCGTTGACGGAGAACCCCTCGGGGGACGAGTCCCCCCCGCGACCGGTCGCCGCGTACGGCGAGCTGGTGTTTGGAGACGGCTACGCGACCCTGGATGTGCGCGGCCTCGAGCGCGTCTCCTACCGCTGGGAGACGGGCTGGACGCCCTTGACATGAGGGTCGACCCGTACCAGAGTCCGTCGGTCTGACTGCGTCCGGAGAATTGGAATGCCGCCGTTTGCTTCCGAAGACAGCTCGCGTGCCGAGGCACCTCGCGTAGGTGACATCAGAGAGAAGGGAGACTTCCGCGTTGCGCTCGTATGCGTGCACGGGACCCATTGGATGGCGTCGCGCTATGTGCACGCGCTGGTCCGCTCTCACGGCTACGACACCCACACCGTGTTCTTCCGCGAGACGTTTGAGCAGGTCCTCAAGCCTCGGCGTGAGGAGCTCGAGCTCTGTGTGGAGACCATCATCGAGCTTCAGCCCGATGTGATTGGTTTCAACGTCACGAGCATGGGCTACCGCGAGTGCGCGACGCTGACGCGGATGTTGCGGCGCGAGGGGATTACCAAGCCCATCGTCTGGGGCGGCACCCACTGCACGCTGAAGTTCAAAGAGATTCTCGACAACAACCCTGACGTGGACTTTTTGTGCCGCGGCGAGGCGGACGAGGCGCTGCCGGAGCTGCTCGAGGCGCTCCGTATGGGGCTTGAGCACGAGAGCATCGCGAACATCTATGTGCAGCGGCCGGAGGGGTTCATCGAGAACCGTCCGCGCCCTCTGTTGCAGGAGCTCGACGAGCTGCCGCGCAACGACTACAGCGACCACGGCAAGCACTACCTCATCCAGGGCAAGGTTCATCACCAGAAGAACCCCATCCCGTTCCAGCAGCACACCTACTACATCAACACGGCGCGCGGCTGTCCGTTCCGCTGCACCTTCTGCGGCAACTCGGCGCTGGCCGACAAGGCCAACGGCACCGGCCGCTACCTGCGGCGCCGCAGCGTGCGCAGCGTCATTGACGAGATCAAAGACGCGCTCATCCAGTACCCGAAGATCGACTTCGTCTACTTCTGGGACGACGTGTTCACGGCCTACCCCAAGTGGGTCCTCGAGTTCTGCGAGGTCTACGCCGAGGAGGTCGGCCTGCCGTTCTTCTGCTACACGCACCCTGAGATGATCACCGAGAAGCTCATGGGCGCCATGGTGCGCGCCGGGCTCAAACGGGTGACCATGGGCATCGAGAGCGGATCGCACCGCATCCGCACGCAATACATGGCGCGGTTCGAGTCCAACGAGAACATCACCAAATCGTCCGTGGTCCAGGCGGGGCGCGGCGTGGACATCAGCTACGACTTCATCCTCAGCGCGTTTGAGACCGAGGAGGACAAGCGCGAGGGCTTGGAGCTGTGCCTTGGGCTGCAGAAGCCGTTCCACGCGCAGATGCACACGATGACGTACTACCCGGGCTACCCCATCACGGTGAAGGCGCTGGCCGACGGACTCATTGAGCCCGGCGATGTCGTCGGCGCCAGCGGGGACCACCGGCGCACACAGTCCATGTATGCCGAGGACATCAAGCGCAACGCGTACATCAACTACTACTTTCTGATGGGCAAGCGCTGGCTGCCGCACAGCGCCATCAAGTGGATGTACGACAACGAGGTGCACGTGAAGCACCCCAAGGTCCTCGTGCGTGCCGTCAGCGCCGTCCGCGTGCCGCTCAAATTGGCCAGCATGGCCAAGAACTACCTCGGCTACGTGCGCTACGGACACTTCCGTTATCTGGGTATCCTGCTCAAGAACTACAAGAGCTTCATCGAGCTGCACATCGGCAGCGTCGAGGCGCAGGAGACCTACGAGTGCGAGGAGATTCACGACCGCTTCGGCGCGCCCGTCTGACCCCGGCCTGACCCCATGAACCGTTTCATCATTGTGGCCGCAGCGATCGTCGCTCTGGCCGGGCTGCACGGTTGCGCTTGCCAGGATGTGGTCGAGAAGGCCGGGCTGGACCAGCGGCCCATGGAAGTGATGGAGGAGAAGCCGGAGCGCAATATGGCCGATGGCGGCGCGCTACCGGTCACCACGGGCGGCGAAGGGCCGGTCAGGCCGGTGGCGGACGAGGAACCCGTCAACATCGTGGAAGCGCTCGGTGTGCACGGCGTGGAGCTCAATGGCACACGCGCGTCCGCGTGGTTCACCATCCTCGGGCGCGAGACCGACTTTGGGGAACGGGTCCGTCCGGATGACCTCCAGCTGATCTCCGAGGAGGAGGTCCTGGAGGTGACTGTCCGCGAAGTGCAGCCGCTGACAGCGACCAAGCGCAAGGTCGCGATCATGGTCGTGCTGGCCAACCATGAGAATTTTGACCCGGTGGCCAACGGCGTCGTCGGTTCCTTGCGGCGGCTCGCCTCGGCACTCGGGCCCGGCGACGCCATTGGGCTGGTCCACTATGGGACGGAGCCCGGTCGGCCGGACCGGATCGACATCCAGTCGCCCGCGTCGTTTGAAGCGGCGCTCGGGAACCTCCAGCCGACCCGTCGCGCCGAGCCAGACCCGTTTGCCGCCATCGAAGTGGCCACGCGAGAGTTCTTCTCGCTGGAGGAACCCGAAAACTTCCTGCGGTTCGTCGTGGTGGTGGGGGACGGGACGAGCCGGTGGGACTCCCTGCCGTCGCGGGCAAAGTGGCAGGCGCGGGCCGTGGGTTCGCTGGGCCGGGCCTCGGTGGTGCCCATCCTCATCGGGGTCGGCAGCGACGCGACGGACGACGGCTACGCCAACTACGCGGAGATCGCGGGCCAGGCCCATGGGGTCTACACACACGTCGCCGACGCGGAGGGGCTGCGCGTCACCCTGGATGGGTACGCCGCTCAGATGCTGGTCAGCCGTGTCTATGAATTCAACTGCAAAGCACTCTCCGGGGGCACCGAGGTCACCTTGCGGGCAACCCTCGGCGACACGGTGCTGGAGAGCAAATCCCTTGAGGTCGTCCAGAAATGACGCGTCCCATTGCTGAAGTTGCCACCGAGCTCGGTGTCCCCCCCGAGCTGCTGATCCCGTATGGCCACGACAAGGCCAAGATCCACAGCGACCTCTTGCTGCGGCCGCGTTCGGGCGCGCAACCGGGGCGACTGGTCCTCGTCTCCGCCATGACGCCGACCCCGGCGGGCGAGGGGAAGACCACGACGACCATCGGTCTGGGTCAGGCGTTCACGAAGATTGGCAAATCCGTGTGCATCGCGCTGCGCGAGCCGTCCCTGGGGCCCTGCATGGGCATCAAAGGGGGAGGCACCGGCGGCGGCAAGAGCCACCTTGTCCCCTCCGATGACATCAACCTGCACTTCACGGGTGATTTCCACGCCGTCACGTCCGCGCACAACTTGCTGGCGGCGATGCTCGACAACCATCTGTACTTTGGCAATGAGCTCGGCATCGACCCCCGGCGGATCCTGTGGAAGCGCGTGTTGGACATGAACGACCGGGCGCTGCGCCGCGCGGTCATCGGCCTGGGAGGCCACCGCCAAGGGGTTCCTCGGGAGACTGGCTTTGACATCACGCCCGCCAGCGAGGTGATGGCGATGCTGTGTCTGGCCGAGAGCGCCGACGATCTGCGGGACCGAATCCACAGGACCCTGGTGGCCATCACCTACGACGGCCAGCCTGTGACGGCTGAGAAGCTGGGCGCCGCGGGTGCGATGTTGGCGCTGCTTCGCGACGCCATCCACCCCAACCTGGTGCAGACGGTCGAGGGCACGCCCGCCGTGGTACACGGCGGTCCCTTTGCCAACATCGCCCATGGTTGCAACAGCGTCATGGCGACGCGCACAGCGATGCATCTGGCGGACTGGACCATCACGGAGGCGGGGTTCGGTTTTGATCTCGGCGCTGAGAAATTCTTTGACATCAAGTGCGTCAGCGCGGGGCTGGACACCGCGGCCGTGGTCCTGGTGGCGACGCTGCGTGCGCTCAAGATGCACGGCGGTGTGGCGCTCGCCGACCTGGACCAATGCGACCCGGCTGCCGTCGAGAGGGGCTTGCCGAATCTGGCCAAACACATCGAGAACATCGGCCATTTTGGCGAGCGACCCGTGGTGGCGCTCAACCATCGGGCGGGCGATACCCAGGACGAGATTGCCGTGGTGCGCGGCTTCTGCGAGCGCCTCGAGATCCCGTTCGCGGTCTCCACTCACTTTGCGGACGGCGGACAGGGCGCGGTAGAGCTGGCCCGGCTGGTGGTGGAGCAGGGGGAGAAACACAGCGAGCGATTCAAGCCGCTGTACGACTGGGCGGACCCCGTCGAGGACAAGATCCGTGCGGTGGCGCAGACCATGTACGGCGCGGACGACATCGTATTGACCAAGAACGCGCGTCGGGAGCTGAAACGGGTTCACGACCTGGGGTATGAGCACCTGCCGGTCTGCATCGCCAAGACGCCCAAGTCGCTGTCGGACGACACGAGGCGGCTCGGACGGCCCACGGGCTTCGATGTGACGGTCTCGGGCTTTGAGATCAACGCGGGGGCTGGGTTTCTTGTGGTGCTCACCGGTGACATCCTGCGGATGCCTGGGCTGCCACGGAGGCCTCAGGCGGAGGCGATCGATCTCACCGACGGAAAGATTCAGGGGCTACGCTGACTTCTTTCTTCTTCTCGCGGTCTTCCCTCTCCGCATCCACGACTGCCTTCATGCTCATCGGCGCGGTGACGGTCGACTGCGTCACCGCGGGCGGCGGATTCTCCACGCGCTCCAGGCAGGCAATGGGAATGGCGACGAAAATTGGCGCCAGGAACAGGAATCCGAGCAGCTGCTCTTTGAGTTTCAGCTTCATAGCCACTGGTCATCGGTCCGCAGGTGCGGAAACATGAACGAAATGCGGAGGGGGCGGGTCGTCGTTGCAGACTGGACCGGCGCCTGCAATGGCCCG
>CALBXO010000966.1 GCA_937890335.1 uncultured Pseudomonadota bacterium
TGAACGGGGACCGCTGTCGATCCGCAGATGGCCCGAAAAACACCACTCACCTAGGGGAAAGAGGGCTTTTCGCATGGGTCCGTCGCTCGTTGTGCAATCTTTGTCGGCCGGGCCACACAGCGAGTCAACTGGTAGCGGCGCCCGTCACAATCGTTTACGGGCGCACCCGGTGGCCGTTGCAGGTTTTTCACCCTGCGTTCGCAGACTGCATCATCGGGAGCACAATGGTCACATTGTCGAGGGCGCTCTACGAAGGGCCGCGGTCACGCACGCCGCCGTTGGTCGCGGGCCCCGGCGTTTTGGACGGCCGGGCGGCGCGCCCCAGGGATTGCCAAACCACTCCGCGTGGGACAGAACTTCGGCTGCGCAAGCGCCGGAGCTCCCATGAATCCCTACGTGCATACAGGCCAGCGGGTGCGGTTCCAGGATGTGGACCACGCGGGCATCGTCTTTTTTGCGAAGTTCTACGAGTACTGCCACGTGGCGTACGAGGACTTTGTAGAGGAGATTCTTGGTCTCGGCCCGCGGGACTTCTTTGAGGTGCGGGAGCTTGGCGCGCCCTTGGTGGCCACGCGATCTGAGCACTTCAAACCCCTCTTCCATGGGGACAGGCTGACCGTCAAGGCCCATGTCTGCCAGCTGGGACGCTCCAGCATGACCATGGCCTACAGCATTGAGAACCAGGACGGAGTGGAGTGCACAAGGGTCTGGATGAAGCACGCTTTCATTACCCGCGTCGGTTTCAAGTCCATCCCGATCCCCGATGAAATCAGGGTCAATCTGCAGCCGTTCGTTTTTCTCGAAAAGGAGCCTTGACCCGCAGATCTGCGTGGATCATTGTGACCTCACCAAGCCCGTTTACGTTCACCGCGAACCCCACTGTCCTCACGCATGGCGGACCTCCAATCCACCTCCTGTATCGTGATCTATTTGGCGTCTGACGATGCCTCTCGGATCGCGTCTGCTCCTCAGGAGAGGGTCCCGGCAAGCTAGGCCAGAGATACAATTTCAGGACAGGAGTCCACGCTGCCACCTACACCCGCAGCGCCGTCAGGGCCGACGACGAAGAGCCCGGCATCTCTCATGAGATGTCGGGCTCTTCTGCTTTCTTGGCGGCCCGCGGGCAGGCGCGCGAAGCGCCTCGGAACCCGATCACAGCGGATCGTCGCCAGCGAAAAACGCGCACCACCCAATTGGCTGGACAAGGCGTACTCCAGAGCGGGAGCAGGCCGGTCGGCAGGTGGCGCGCGGCATACACACCGTGTCCTCACCTACACACCGATCGCGTAAGTTAGAACCATCTGGAAACTCGACCGTTGTGGGGGTGTAAGCAGCCGCGACGAGGGGCGTTGTAGCCCCGACAACCCGGAGGCAACGCGAATCACCAAGGGGTGGCACATCGCTTGCTTGTGGATCCCGCCGGGTTGAGGCCCTCCGCGGGCCAGTACAGCGTTTGGGCTCCAGCCAAGACGGAGTTCGCACTCGGTATCTGGTCCGCGGTTGGTCGATCATTTCCAGGGGATGAATAAGCCCAGGGTGCACACGTCGAAGCCATCGCAGAAAGGACGTGCGCGACAGTTGAGGACACAGATGCGCTCATAGGGGGCGCGGAGGCATAGATATGAAGTTGAAACTCGCCGTGACTCTCATTCTGACGCTCGGAGCTGCGCACGCTCTGAGCGGTTGTATCTTCCTTCTCGACGACGAGCAGGAGTGTTGTGATGAGTGGGGCTGCTACGAATGCGATGACCCCGCCTACGGCGCGGGGGGCGACGCGGTCGATGTAGCCTGTACCGAAGACTGGGAGTGCGGACCCGGCTGCATCTGCGTCAATGAGCGCTGCGAGCAGCACACCGGGGACGGCAACGACCCGATCAACGGCGACAACAACGGCGACGCCAACAACGGTGGGGGCAACAACGGGGATGCCAACAACGGTGGTGGCGCGAACAACGGTGACGCGAACAACGGCGGCGGCAACAATGGCGACGCGAACAACGGCGACGCCAACAACGGCGACGCCAACAATGGCGACGCCAACAACGGCGGAAACAACGGCGGCGGTCAGAGCTGCACCTTCAACGCGGATTGCGAGGGCGAAGACGCGCTGTGCATCGACGGGCAATGCGAGACGGTCGAGCAGGCCGAATGCGCGCTCGATGCCGACTGCGGCGAAGGCCAACGGTGTGCGAACGGACACTGTATTGAGGGCGAAGTCATCGTCGAGTGCACCTGCAACGCCAACTGCCTGCCCGGTCAAACCTGTGTGGACGGTACCTGCGAAGGCGAGCCTCTCGGCGACGGCGAGGGCGAGTGCACGTTCACCAACCAGTGCAACAACGACGCGGTCTGCCTGGACGCCTCCTGTGTCTTCACCTGCGACAACGACAGCGACTGCCCCCGTACAGAGGCTTGCAACGACGGCATCTGTGGCGCCGACACGGGCGGTGACGAGTGTGTGACGAACACCCAATGTGGCGCCGGCGTCTGCATCAACGGTCATTGCCACGACCGCTGCTGCGAGGACGAGCAGTGCGAGACCGGGTTCTACTGCGCCCAGGGCACCTGCCAGGTGGACACGCGGCCCGAGTACCAGTGCACGCTCAACGCAGATTGCGCGGAGGGTACCGCCTGCGTGAACGCCCGCTGCCGCGCCGCCTGCTCGCTCGATGCCGATTGTGAGGGCAACGCGGAGTGTCAGCTGGGATACTGCATCCCGAGCAACGAGCTGAGCCCGGAGTGTCTGCGCAGCGACGACTGCGAGACGGGACAATGCCTCGACGGCTTGTGCCAATAGGCTGTCCGCCGGGTCACCGGTGAAACGCGCAGAGGGCTCGACGCTGCGGCGTCGGGCCCTCTGCGCTTGGGACATTAGCTTGTCCGCCGGCTCACCGGTAACACAAAGAGGGCTCGACGCTGCGGCGTCGGGCCCTCTGCGCTTGGGACCACTGCGCCACTGACCGGGCCAGCCGGGCGCGGAGGTCGCTACCAGAAGACCGGCGATGCCCAGGCCGTCTCTCCGGTGTCCTGCTCCACAAGCCGCAGAAAGAGGAAACCGTGGTCGGGCAGGTCTGGGAGGGTGATCACATCGGCCGCGGGTCCCTTGTACACGGCCTTCGTCGCGCCGCCGACCGATGCCAGAGCACACAGCTCGATCGCGCCAGTCGCGGACCAGACGACCTCCACACTCCTGGGCGCCGCGTCGAGTTCGCTGCCCATCCATTGCCCGTCCGCTCGGTACCCCAGGGCGATCTTCCCGCCCGATGTGGCAAAGGTTCTGCGGGATCGAATGGCATCGAGCACGCCCCCGCGCGAGATCGATTCGAGCCAGACCCCGGTCAGTCCCGTCCTGTGACTGTCGGCCTTTCGCCCAACACCATGGTGCCAGAGCAACCCGTGGCCGTCGGAGCCGCCGACGAACCCAAAGCGTTTCCCGGCCTCCAGCTGGCGGCGAATGAAGTGCGTGCGCAGCGCCTCCTGGTGTTCCGCCAGCCCCTCCCGGTAGCCCATCGGCGGGGCGTCGGGGTCCGTCGTCTCCGCCTCGTATTGGCCATGCGTAGAACAGACCTCCCAGGCTGGCTGGACGTCCGGGTCGTGGTGATCGGGGTCACCGCCGAGCCAGCCGACGTGGTGCGGGATGGCGACTCCCCCCAATGCGCGCACGCGCGCGAGGAGATCGGCTGGGGCTTCGAGCCCGTCCCAGCGGCAGACCAGCGCCGCGTCGGGACCGTCGAAGTACACGCATTTGTGTCCTGGACCAGGGTAGCGCACGCCGGTGTACTCGATGCCGATCAGTGTCGCGAAGCCCTCCTCAGGTCGGTTGAAGCTCTCGGCCGTGTCCACCATGGACCGCCACACAGTCTCGCTGATGCGTCGCCCGATGAACGCGTCGTGATCGGTGAGGCACGCGAAGTCGTCGCCGTAGCGGTCACGGCAGCGGAGGTAGGCTTCCTCTACGGTCCCCACGCCATCGGACGCTGCCGAGTGGAAGTGGATGTCACCCCAGAAGGCGGCGAGCTCCCCCCAGCGCGGTCGGACCGCGGCGTCGGACGAGACCGGCTGGGCGGTGCCCGCCTCCAAGGTCCTCGTCTCGATGCCCCTGCGCCCGTGGACCGCAAGCGTGACCCCGTGATCCCCGTGCGGCACGAGGCCGATCCGGGTTCCACGGCAGCCCCAGAGCACCTCGTCGATGTCGGCCAGCGCCTCCCAACCAGCACTTGTCCATCGCTGCGCGCGGAAGTTGTGGGAGGCGCGCGCGACGAGCCAGATCGCCCCATCGCTGGATTGGCAGAGCGCGGGAAACTCGAGACTCTGATCTTCGCCGTCGGCCACGAGGGTCATGCCGGGCAAGGTACCCAGACTCTCCACGCGTTCCAGAGCGTCGTCCAGCCGGGCGACGCGCACCCAGCGGGCCAGCGTCGGCGGCGCGTGCGTGGGACGGTCGGTCTGCCAGGCCAGCAGCAGGCCCGACGCCGCGCGGTGGAGTGCGGGCGCCTGCGCAAAGCCGCCGTCATCGACCAATGTGACCACGTCGCGTCCCAGGGACCCGCGGATCTGAATCGTGCCGTGGCCGTGGGCCTCCCAGGCCACCGCGACCCGGTGATCGAGCGCGGCGATGCTCGGCCTGGCCCGGATGTCGTCGCCGCGGTCGAGAACCCGGCGCACGGTCCGCTCGTCGGGCCCGAGACCTACCAGGCTGATGTGGTGGTGTGCAGTGCGCGCTGCGGCTGCGATCCAGAGCCAGCCGTCCGCCCACGTGGCGACAGGCCAGCGAACGGAGTCCGCCTGGAGCACGCTCAATACTTCCGGAGAGCCGGAGCGCCACACGCGTAGCTGCGCACCGTCGGAACGTTGCGCGGTGATGTGCGACCACGCGACGGCAACCGTGCCGTCCGGTGCCACCGCCACGGTCGGCCAGCCGTGGTGCCCGTCGAGACCTGCCGAGACACAGCGCACGGATCCGTCCGGCGCGCGCAGACGGATCGACTCCACGCCCTGCTCATCTCGGTGTGACCAGGCCAAGAAGTGGCCTCCGCCCGGCGCCAAGGCCAATGATGGCTCGGTCCCGTATCCATCGGTGTCAATCGGGGTAGCTTCGGAGACGTTCACGGCCTTTCCTGTCAATGGTTTGACGCATCGTAGGCCAGGCGCCGCCAAGAAACGAGCAGAGCGTCAATAAAATGCTCAAGTCTGGTCACCAGGGTGTCGATACCAAATACAGAACGGGACTGAAGCCCGGAACCGGCGACGCAGCCGGGCAGTGACAAAGGTTTGACACATGATTGACACGCATAAGAATCCTGCCGCTGACATCGCGACACCCGAGCTCGACCTGGACGCCCAGGCGGAGGCGTTGGCGGATGAGATTCTCGATGAACTCGACCTCACCTCGGAGCGGGATGCAGCGATGAACGAGACGACGTACGCCATCTGTGTTGGACCCGCCAACGGAGACCTGCTCAGCGAGTCCGAGATGGATCTGGAGAAGGTCGCCCGCCTTCGCCGGCTGGTCCGTTCGGGACAGTACCGCATCAACACCCGTGCCCTCGCCGCAGCGATGCTCGCCTCGGGCGACCTGGCCTGAGCGCCGCCCTGGCGATTCAAGCCGGGCGCAGCACCTGTCGAAGGAAGTTTCATGACGACTTCGACCCAACCCACAACCCATCTCGAGATCGCCGCAGCCATGGTGGAGACCGTTCGGGCCGAACGCGCCTGCATCACGGCGCTCGACCTGGACGGCATGGCCGCCCTGGCTCGGTACCGAGTGGGACTCGGCCAGCAGGCGCTCGCGCTTGCGCCGGAAGGTCCGGCGCCCGAAACCGCGAAGCGAAACTACCGGCTCGCGCATCGCATCGCGCAGCAGAACCACAAGATCCTCGCCTCGGCGCAGCATGCCGTGACGACCATGATCAACCAGGTCATGGAGCGTCACTCGCCCACGTACTCGGCGCGGGGCAAGACGGGATCGCACAGTGTTCTTCGGGGTCGTCCCACCGCCTGGAAGGGCTGACCCGACCGAAGCTCCGCGCTGCGGGGTCGCTGGAGACAGCGACCCCAGCGGTGTATCGTTGCCGAGATGGGACGCAGCCTCGCCATAGTTCTCGTTCTGGCCAGCACCGCAGTCAGCGCAGCGGAACCCCCGGCATCCACGGCCCGAGTTGAGTCCAGCCCGCCGGGCGCCATGGTGCTGGTGGACGGCGAGATCGCGTGCCGGGCCACGCCGTGCGCGCTGCCGCTTGGCGTCCATGAAGTGTCGATGCACCTGGAGCTGCACGAGACGCGACGCGAACGCGTGACCATCGATGCCGCCGGCCTCCGCTGGCCGCTGCGGCCCAGGTTCGGGACGGTGAGCGTCCTCTCGACCCCAGCAGGTGTCGCCGTCAGCGTCGATGGCCAGACTGTCGGCGCGACACCGTTGCTCGGCCTCCGGGTCCAGGCGGGCCAGCATGAAGTGCAGGTGGGCGGCGTGGGTTGCTACCGGGGCTCGCGGCGGTTGGTGGTAGTGGCCGCGGGGTCCCAGGAGTCGCTGAACTTTACCGTGGAGCCCGTTCTGGCAGCGCTCGAGGTCCGCACCTATGACGACGAGGGCAATGTCGTCGGCGCGGAGGTGGATGTGGATGGCACGCCAGTGGCTGTGGCACCTGCCGTGGTGGCGGTTCCGGTCTGCAGCGCGCTGCTCGAGTTGCGGCCGGAGATCGATCCCGAGGACCCGCCGCCCGAACAGTTGCGTCCGGGGCGTCCCGTCCACCGCATTGCGCTCGCACTGGAGGCGCACGAAGTGACGCGTTTTGACCTTGTCATGCGCCCCGGCCATTCGGGACCCGTCACCGTCCGCCACGGAGCGTATCAGATTGGCATCCGACGACCGGCCGCAGGCCAGCCCCCCAGCGAGCCGGTCCTCGACGTGTCGCTGACCTACGATGTCTGGGTGCAGTCCACGGAGGTGACCCAGCAGCAGTGGCTGGACGTAGCGGGGAACGATCCGAGTGGCTTTGTGAAGTGCGGCCGGGATTGTCCGGTGGAGCGTGTGAGCTGGTTTGACGCCGTGCACTTCACGAACCTGCTCTCGGCGCGCGATGGCTACGAGTCGTGCTACGAACTGACCGGGTGCAAGGGGACGTTTGGCACCGGGTGCAACGCGGGCGCAGCCCAGTGTGACGGCGACTACATCTGCCAGGTCCGCTTCAAGGGCGTGGCGTGTGAAGGCTACCGGTTGCCCACCGAGACCGAGTGGGAGCTGGCCGCCGCGGGCGATCGCAGCGATTACCTCGCCGGCGACGTGGGTTGGTTTCAGGGGAACAGCGGAAACAGCGCCCACCCCGTGGCGGAAAAGGCGACCAACTCCCTGGGCATGTTCGACGTTTTCGGCAACGTCAGCGAGTGGACGCATGACTTCTATGCGGGCACCCGTCCCTCGGTGCCGCAGACCGATTGGGTCGGCCCCCCCTCCGGTCGGAACCGGACCGCCAAAGGGTCCGCCTACCTCAGCTCTGCCGATCAGATGCGGGCTGGGTACCGGTATGGCGTGGAGCCCGAGTTTCGCGGCACCGGGCTGGGATTTCGCATCGCCAGAACAGTTCGCTGAGGTTGTTTCTCATTGGCTCCTCAAGTTCCCCGGCGCGGGTGCCGATGGGATCAGCGAGGAGCTATCATGTCCATTCGGAACATGCTCAACATTGGTCGTCATGCGCTGGGTGCATACCAGGGCGCGATCCAACAGACGAGCCAGAACGCCGCAAACGTCGGCACCCCCGGGTACAGCCGTCGCCGCGGTACCCTGAGTTCGCTCGGGCAGGGCACGGTGCCCGCGGGCGTCCAGTACTCAGACCCGCGTCGCGTGGTGGACCGGCTCAGCAACGCCTCCGTGCGGCGTGCACGGGCGGACGCTGGCATGCACAGGGGCCGTGAGGCAGCGCTGACGACGGTGGAGTCCATCGTCGCACCCGGCGACAACGGGCTGGCGGGACGCCTCGACGCGCTCTTCAATTCGTTCCAGCGCCTTGCCAGCAAGCCCGGGGGAGACGCGGAGCGGCGTGGCGTCGTCCAGGCTGCGGAGAGCTTCGCACAGGACCTGCGCGGCGCCCGTGCCCAGCTCAACGAGCTGCAGCAACCGCTGACCGGCCTGGCGAACGACCAGATTCTGACCATCAACCGCCTCTCCGAACAGGTCGCGCACCTCAACAATGGAATCCGCGACGCGGAGGCCAACGGCAGCGAGGCCAGCGATCTGCGGGACGAGCGCGATCGTCTGCTCGACGAGCTGTCCGGCCAGGCCGGGACGCGCATCGTGGAGAACAAGGACGGCACGGTGACCGTGTCGCTGCGCAGCGGCCAGGCGTTGGTGTCCAGCGATTCGCACTACAACCTCGGCACGCGGGAAGTGGACGGTGAGCTGCGGCTGACCCTGTCGGACGACGACGGAAGGCCCAGTCTCCTGTTGCCGACCGATGCGTCCGGTGGCGAGATTGCGGGCGTGCTTCAGGCGCGCAACGAGGACGTCGGCGGCGCCATCCGCGAGCTCGACGAGATCGCCTACGGGCTGGCGCAAGGGCTCAACGCTCTGCACCGCGAGGGCTTTGGGCTCGACGGCTCCACCGGCCGTGACTTCTTTGTGGTCCCGGACGAAATCGACGGGGCCGCGGGCTCCATCACGATCAACAGTGAGCTGCGGGACAACCCAGATCTCATCGCGGCCACGCGGCACGCGGACCGGTTGCCCGGTGGCTCGGATCTGACCCTCGACCTTGCAGGGCTGCGCGCTACGCCGCTGGACGATCTGGGCGGGAAGACGGTCGAGGAGCGGCTGTCTGACCTGCAGGTCGGGATCGGCCAGTCTCTGTCCGCCGTGCGCGATGATCTGACAGCGTCCGAGAACCAGGAAGCGACGTTTTCTTCGATCCGTGAATCGACCCGCGGGGTCAACCTGGACGAAGAAATGACGGATCTGATCCAATTCCAAAGAGGCTTCCAGGCCGCTGGCCGCGTGGTTCGTGCCGCGGACGAGATGATGGAGGAGGTGCTGTCGCTGATTTAGGTCAAGTTCGCTGACCGGATTGCCGATAGCTCAGAGTAGAGATGACACGCGTAACCGACAGACAGATACTCACCCAGCACACCGCCCGAATCGGACGGACGCGCGCGGAGCAATCGCGGCTGCAGGAGCAGATCGCCTCCGGCAAACGGGTGCAGCGACCGTCTGACGACCCGCAGTCCTACAGTCACCTGGAGCGCCTGTCGCACAGGCTGGCGCAGCTCGAGGGGGCAGGGCAGACCGCTGCCGCCTCCCGAACGCGCCTGGAGACTGCGGACAAGGCTCTGGACAACATGCACAACACGCTGAGCCGTGTGCGCGAGTTGACGATCCAGGGCCTGAATTCGTCCTACAACACCAACGACCGCCAGGACATCGCGGCCGAGCTGCGGCAGCTCAGCGATCACTTTGGCGCCCTGACGGCGACTCGCATCGACGGCGAGTATGTCTTCAGCGGGACCAAGACCGACACGCCGCCGTTGGCGGACGACGGCACCTACCAGGGTGGTGGACCGGGCACGGTCGTGGAGATCGGGGACAACACCCGCGTTGACGTGGCGGTGATTGGCGACGAGCTCTTCGATGGCGACGTGAACATCGTGCAGCTGCTCAGCGAGCTCGCCGAGCAGATGGAGACCGAAGACCTGGACGCCCTCGGGGACAACCTGGCGAACCTCGATGCTGCCGAAGAGCAGCTCATCGTCGGCAGGACCAGCGTCGGGGCGCGAATCAGCCGCATCGACGTGGCCGAGACGCTCACCGAGGACATCCGGCTGGGCATTCTCAAGGAGCAACAGGACGTGGGGGACACCGACGTGGCCTCCGCCATCAGCGAGCTCCTGGTTCAAGAGAGATCACTGCAGGCGGCCGTACAGGTCGCGGGACGCTCGATTCAACCGAGCCTGCTGGACATTTTATAGATTCAGGTGTGGGAGACAGCGTGGCCAACGGCCACGTTCAACCGTAGCGAGGAGGGCTAAGGCCCCGAAAATTCGACAAAAAATGAGGCCTTGTATTTGACGCCGTAAG
>CALBXO010000967.1 GCA_937890335.1 uncultured Pseudomonadota bacterium
CCGACTGGATCTTCTTCGACGCCCTGTCTCTGGTGCGCGCCAAGGTCGTCGACATTGTCAGGTCCGACCATTACCCGGTTGTCGCCGACTTTGTGATGGGGCGCTGATTGCCCTTGGGGCGGCTTGGAGCAGCCCGGACCAGACGGACCTGGCCCGATCAGGATCCGAACGCCACGACGAGATTCATCACGAGAATCGCGCAGAAGGCCAGCGCGCCGAGCACGACAGCGACGACGCCCGCCCGCTTCCCGAAGCCGTTGTAGTCCTGCGCACCGAGCCCAAACAAGACCGCCAGACCGGCCGTAAACGACGACCCGTAGATGAAGAACGCCCGACCACCGGGGAACGCCCGCGCGACTTCGGGGTCCACGGCGAGGGTGAACGGTGCAACCACAGCGCCGAGGGCAAACAGTCCAGCGGCCAGCGCGACCCACCCGTGCCACGAGCCGCCGCGGCGACGGCGCCCAACGCGCACCTCAAAACAATCGGCGCACAAGCGCGCGGCGCCAAACTGGATCGCGCAGACCCCGCACATGGAGGCCGCACAGTCGTCGCAGACGTGCTCGAGGTCGTAACTCGGGTGACTCAGACAAGACTGATCGGACTTGCGCACGACGCCGTCGGACGCGTCCAGGCCCGGGTCGGAATCACCCCAGAGCTCGTCCAGCCGCGCCTCGGCATGACCCGACGCAGTGCCCTCTACATGGGGCCCCGCACTCGGCGGAATCGCCTCGGGAGGCGCCGCGGGCCGCACGGGAGACGGGCCGTTGTCGTCGGAGCGACGCTTCCTTCGCTTGCGCGCCATCAGCCCCCTCCCGCCAGCATCCGACCTACGAGAATGGCGACACCCTGCACGGTCGCGATTCCGGCGATCACAAACGTCGCGTAGATCTGCCACCGCCCGCGCATCCACGGCCGCACCTGGAGCTGCTGGCGCGCCATGTTCGCGCGCCACAACGCGTAGGGCCCGAGCAGAAACCCGGCGATGAACAAACCCGCGATCGCGATGATGGGTGCGCGCATGGCATCCGGCTGCACGGCGTCCTTCTGAAGCTCGTCTGCCACGGCGTTCTTACATCGTTCGCAGTAGTACCTGTCGAACATCTCCAGGCAGCAGTCCCTGCAGCACGGACGCGCGCATTGGTGGCACCAAGCCACGAGGGGTCGCTCTTCATGCTGGTAGCAACGAATTGCCATGTCTTCCTGTCCATCGGCGCTTTTGGAACCGAACTGTACCCTTGACGGCTGACGTGTCGCCGTTCTGACAAATCAATCCTGTGCAGGAAGCGAGGCAAAGCCTCGAACCAGGCCGATCATCGTCCGAACCTCCCGCAGCGCGGAACGCGCTTGTCTCATGCTCAGCGCCGATGCGTCGGGCTCCGAGTGGCCGTAGAGGCCCGTGAGGTGCACTTCCACGTCCACGGTATCGGGGAGGGCCGCGGCGATCACGAGGCGCTGCTGCGGAGGGATTACGTCGTCGTCGGCCGCGTGAACAATCCGCACGGGGCATCGCACGCGGTGCAGGTGGGGTCGCGGGTCCAGGTGCGCCCATGATTCGGGGTAGCGGGCGACAGCGGTGGCAGCGGGCTCGTGAGACCCCTCCCCGACACCACACCCAGCCAGGAACAACGCCCGCTCGGCGACCGGGACGTCGGAGGCAACCGTATGAGCGACCTTGTGGCGCGCGTCCGTACGCTTGTACACCTCCAGGCCCCAGGTCGCCCGACAGTACCGCCGCCAGGCATTGCTGAGCCGACGCGGATCTTCGGGCGCGCCTTCGATGCGGTCCAGCACGTTCAGGAACACCGCGGGTTGGTTGAGTGGATCGCGCCGGTCGACCGTCGCGGCCCCGACCTCGCCCGTGAGACAGAACCGGGCCGTCTCAATCCAGTCACCGTACCCGCCGAACGTCATCAGGCCGCCCACACGGTCTGCAAATCGCTCGCTCGCCGCCAGCCGCAGCGCGAGCAGTGAGCCAAAACTCACACTCCACACCGCGGGTCGGCCCGGCCCGCGGTCGGGCAGCGTCAACAGCCGACCAAACGCCGCCTCAAAGTCCTCGATGGCGCGGGTTGTCACCAGCAGCTGCATATAGTCGCGGACGTGCGGCATCAGAACTGTGAAGCCGGCGCCGGCGAGCACCCGCGCGAAGCGGTCCATCCGAGGATCTGTGGGTCCAAGAAAGTGGAGGCCCTGCGCCAGAATCCAAGACCCGCGTCTGGGACCACTGGTGGGCGTGTACCACCACGCGGGGAAGGGACCGGTGGCGGTATCCACCTCCACCGTGCGGCGCAGCACCCGAGTGGGGGCAGCGTCCTGGGCTGCCCACGGACCGAGCCAGCGCAACAAGTGCGCGATGGCAGCCATTAACGAATGGCCACCCGGCCGTGCTCGCCCGGCACGCCCTCCTGGCCGGGTCCATCGTCCACATTGGACGAATTGCCGCCCGTTCCCGCGGGCCCTGCGGTGCCATCTTCCTCCGCCAGCTCAAAGCTGTTGAGGCCACCATATCCGCGGTCGTTACCGCCCGCGCCGCCAACGTAGACATCCCAGGAAGACCCGCCGGCGCCGCCGCCACCGCCGCCGCCGTGGCCTCCACGGCCACCGGCTGCGCCCACGGCGCCGTCGAACATGCAGAAGCCAAAGTCTCCGGCGTTGTCACCGAGGCCGCCGACCCCTCCGAGGCCGGGGTCTCCGCCACCACCGCCGGTGCCGCCACGGCCGCCGCGGCCACCGCGCCCGCGGATGAACCGATTGTCCTCGATGACGGGCATCTCGTCCGCGTTCTGCGGCGGGGCCCCGCTGAAGATCATGAGCAGCGCAAAAGACCCGCCACCGGGGGAACCCGCGGTCCCTGCGAACCCGGCGCAGCCGCCCGCGCCGCCGCCGCCGCCAGCGGCGCCGTAGTAGTAGTTGCCCTCGTCGGCGAACGCGTCCACGCCGGCCGCAGCGCCGCCGCCGCCTCCGCCACCACCGTGGCTACCCGGTTCACCGTTGATGCCCGGCCGACCGCGCCACTGCCCCGTTCCAGGGTCCACAAAACCCTGCGGATCGTCCGCCCCTGCGCCACCTGTGCCGTCGAAGCCAACCGTACCGGGCGCGCCAGGGTTCGGGTCCGCCGGCGCACCAACGACACAGCTCGATCCGGTTCCGAGGAAGTGTCCTCCGCCAAGCCCGCCCAGACCCCCGTTTCCACCGTTGCCGCCGGGACCATTGCGCTGGCCGTGCACGGGACACTGGGACGCGCCGCCCGCGCCGCCGGATACGTTGGTCTCCCCGCCGTTGGGGTTCGCACACACCCGCTGGCCGCCGCCGGGGCCATTGCGGGTCACGTTGCAGTTGGTCCGGATCAAACTGTTGACGCCAGTGCCGCCGGGGGGCCCTCCCGGCCCACTCGTCCCCGCGACGCCGTCGACACCCGCGCCCCCGTCGCCGCCAAAAACCACATTGTTGCGGACTTCCAGCCCTTCACCGCCGTTTCGAATCCAAATCGCGACGCTGTTCCCGCTCGATCCTGCGGGCTCGGCGTTGATCGTGAAGCCGCTCAGCTCGGTGGGTTGCACAATCCCGTCGGCGCGCACGGCCAGGCGGTCGGCCCCGTTTGGATTGGGCGTGTTACCCGAGATCGTGGTGACATGGACCGCCGGCTGGCGACGCCAGGTCCGGGCGTTGTGACCACCCAGGAGCGAGATTCCGCCCACCAGGTCCACGTTCTCCCGGTAGAGTCCTGCGGAGACCAGCACCGCGCCGCGGCCCGCAGCGAGGGCGCGCGCCAGACCACGGGTGATGGTGGCGCAAGGCGCGTCCCACAGTCCGCATTCTCCCACGTCCGAGCCACCGTTGAGCGGCGTCGCCACGTAGATCACATCGGGGTCTGGCAGGAACTCGCAGCCGTTGTCGGGGATGCGGTCCGCGTCCTCGTAGTCGCCCACACAGGTGAACGCGCATTGCGCGGCATCGTCCACGAGGGCGCAGGACGGCGTCACGTTGTACTGGGCGGGGCCGCCCGGCCAGCCGTTGTTGCAGTCAATGCCGCAGCTTCCGCAGTGGAGGGTCTCCAGATAGACACCGTCCGTCAGGAAATCTTCGTCCGCATCACCGTCGCAGTCATCGTCGAGGAAGTTGCACGCCTCGTCTTCGGGCTCGCCGGGCACCGCGTCACAGATGGGATCGCCGCTGCGGTCGTCGGGATTGCACACCCGAACGCCCGCGCGCCGGCACAGTCCGTCGCCGCGGAAACAAGAGGTTCCCAAGCCGTCAAAGCCATTGTCCTCCTCGCCGTCGCAGTCCTGGTCAATGCCGTCGCAGATCTCGTCCTCCGGCTCGCGCAGCGCAGTGCACGCGATCTCGCCGTTGGAACAGGTGGTCACGCCGCGGGCGCAGATCCCCGGAATTCCCGTCGTGCAGTCGCCGCCGCCGCCGGGATTTCCGTTGTCGGCGACGCCGTCACAGTCGTTGTCCTCACCGTCGCAATACTCGGCCACCGGAAGCACCTGCCCCTCGCAGGCTCCGTAGATTCCACCGCCGCAGACCTCGAGGCCAGCGCGACATCCATGCTGGAGCTCCGCCTGTGCACCGTCGTAGCAGGTGCGGGAGAGCGGCTCGCCGTTCTCGTCCTCATCCAGGTCGCCGTCGCAGTCATTGTCCACGCCGTCACACACCTCGACGCCCTGTTGCACCTCCTGCTCGCAGACGATCTCGCCGTTGAGGCAGCGCGTGATACCGCGGGCGCACACGCCTTGGAGGCCCGTGTCGCAGGCCACGCCGCCGCCGGGGTTTCCGTCGTCGGGCAGGCCACTGCAGTCGTTGTCCTCGCCGTCACACACCTCGGAGCGCGGCAAGGTCTGCCCCTCACACGCACCAAAATTGCCCTCGGCGCAGGTCTGCCGGCCCGCTCGGCACAGGCCACGGTTCAGGGTGCCCTCGGGTCCGTTGTAACAGCTGCGCGCCAGCGGATCGCCCTCGGCGTCCTCGTCAACGGCGCCGTCGCAGTCGTCATCAAAGCCATCACAGGTTTCGGTGCGCGGTTGAACCGGCTGCAGACAGGCGACGCGTCCGTCCTGGCAGGCAGTGATGCCGCGTGCGCAGCGCCCGGGTTCACCCGTGTCACAGGGCTGGTCTCCGCCGGGGTTGCCGTCGTCCGGCCCGCCTACACAGTCGTTGTCGAGCCCGTCACACAGCTCAGGGCGCGGGCGCACCTCGTCGAGACACCCTCCAAAGTTGCCGTCCACACAGGCTTGCCGCCCGCTGCGGCACTCGCCGACGTCTGCGGTGCCTTCGGGTCCGTTGTAGCAAGTCCGCTCGATGGTCTGGCCCTCGTCGTCCTCGTCGACCCCGCCGTCGCAGTCGTTGTCCTCGCCATCGCAGACCTCGTCCTCACCAAACACCAGCTGACGGCAAGCGATGCCCCCGTCGGCGCACTCGGTCACGCCTGCCGCGCACGCACCGTCCAACCCGGTGGAACAGTTTTCGTTGCCGCCCGGATCGCCGTCGTCCTCCACACCGTCGCAGTCGTTGTCGGCTCCATCGCAGACCTCGATCCGCGGTCGGACTTCGCCCAGGCAAGAGCCGAAGTTTCCGCTGGTGCAGGTCTGCCGCCCGCTGCGGCATTGGCCGCGGTCGGCCGTGCCCTCGGGGCCATTGTAGCAGCTGCGCACGATGGGCTCGTCGTCGTCGCCCTCGTCCACGGTGGCGTCGCAGTCGTTGTCGAGCCCGTCGCAGATCTCCTCCGCCGGGTCCCGCAAGGCCAAACACACGGTACCGTCCTGGGTGCACGCCGTCTCGCCGCGAGAGCACACACCGGGCTCGCCGGTGGAGCAGACCTGTCCGCCAGACGGGTTGCCCTCGTCCGGCTCCCCGTCGCAGTCGTTGTCCTCGCCGTCGCAGAGCTCGTCGACCGGCACAACCTGCTCGGCACACACGCCCCAAAGCCCGTCGTTGCAGGACTGCACACCGCCGTGGCAAAGGCCCTCATCCTCCGTGCCCTCCTCCCCCTCATAACAGGGGCGAGCCAGCGCTTCGCCGTCGTCGTCCTCGTCCACAAGGTCATCGCAATCGTTGTCCTCGCCGTCGCAGAACTCGTCCGTCGCCTCGTTGACGTTGGTGCAGACCAGGACCCCCTCCTCATTGCAGCGGGTCTCACCTTCGCGACACAGCCCAGGAAGGTCGGTCACGCAGGCGACGCCCGTGCCGGGGTGTCCCTCGTCAAAGTCACCGTCGCAATCGTTGTCGATGCCATCACACTGTTCGGGGAAGGGGAGGACCTGCTCGCGACAGTCGGACCAGCCTCCTTCCTCGCACGCGCGAAAACCCTCGCGACAGGCGCCAACGCCCGCGGTGTCCGGGTCCCCGCCGTAGCACGGGTCCCGCAGCGCCTGGTCGTCGTCCCCTTCGTCGGCGTTGCCGTCACAATCATTGTCGACGCCGTCGCAGATCTCCGGCGAGGCGAACCGCCGCTGTTCACAGACGACTTCGCCCCCAAAGCAACGCAGGATGCCCGGCGCGCAGGGACCGGGGATGCCGGTGTCGCACGCCTCGTTGGCGTCCACCGGGTTCTCATCCACGAGGCCATCGCAGTCATTGTCGATCCCGTCGCAGACTTCATCGACGCCGGCGTTGCGCAAGGCATTGTCGTCCGCACAATCCGGCCCCAGGCACCCCGGCCCAATCCCGAATCCGTCGTCGTCGCCGTCGTAGCAGAGATCCACGGGCACGCAGACCTGTGCCACCTCGTCCTCGTCCTGGACGAAGACACAGTCGAACTCCTCCGGGCAGTCCGCATCGCGGAGGCAGAATCGCGAACAAAAGCCCTCGTCGAGCTCCGGCGCGAGGTACAGACACAGCGTGGATCGGCAGGCCAGGTCCTCGACACAGGCCTCTCCAAGCGCAGCGCGGTCGTCCGCATCAGGCTCATCTTCCCTCGTGTCGTCTTCGCCAGCGTCACCCGAGGTATCACCCGGTCCCACGTCGGCGATCCCTCCGGTGTCAGATCCACTGTCCTGGTCTCGCGTCACTTCCGCGGGAGGCTCGGTCGTACATGCGGCCAGAACGAGGCACAGGCCCACTGTCATCCAGGTGATCTTCACAGCGTCACCTCCACGTTCCCAAACGCGCCATTGCTTCCCTGCTCACCGAGTCCGATGTCGGTGTTGTCGGAGTTGCCGCCGGCGCCACCGAGGCCGCCCGTGTCGTCGTCGGGTGGCACCTCATAGGTATTGTCGTCCACGTAGGGAGGAGCGGCCGCGGCACCCTGTACGAACACGTCGTAGGAGATGCCGCCGGCGCCACCGCCGCCGCCGCCGCCGTGGCCGCCGCGGCCGCCGTCTCCGCCGAGCCCGCCGTCAAACATGCAGTAGTCGTGCTCGCCCTGCTCGAGCCCAGAACCTCCGACGCCGCCCGCACCGAGCTCGCCACCGGTTCCGCCGTTCCCGCCGATGCCACCCGCTCCACCGAGGCCGCGCCGCAGCCTGTTGTCCACGAGGCGCGGCATCTCCGCAGGGGAGCCGGGGGCCTGGTTGAAGAGCATGAAGATGGCGAACGACGCGCCACCGGCGACACCTCCGTCGCCCGCTGTGGCGGCGCACCCGCCGGCTCCACCGGCGCCGCCGCGCGCCCCGTAGTAGTAGTCCCCGTAGCTGTCGAACGCGTCTACGCCGGCCGCTGTTCCGCCGCCGCCGCCACCGGAACCGTGGGTGCCGAAGTTACCCTCAGCGCCCAGCGCACCGCGCCAGTGTCCACCGACAATGGACGCAGCGGCGCCCGCTCCGTCTCCGCCGGTTCCGTCGCCACCGTCACTGCCGGGTCTTCCGGGCGCCGGCTCGATGGGTTGATCTGGGTCCACGCAGCATGAGTTTCCGTTGTTGCACGACAGGAAGCTGTACGCCGCGCCACCGCCCTGACCCGGCCCGGCCCCCTGGCCGGGTTGGCCCGGCCCGTTCATCTGCTCAAACACCGGGCACAGTGATTGTCCGCCGTTGCCGCCGTTGACCACCGTGGTGCCGCCGTTGGGATTGGCGCAGGTGCGCGCACCACCGGCCGCGGCGGCCAGGGTCGCGTTGCAATCTGCGCGGATCTGGCTGGCCCCCCCGGCATTTCCCGGCAGACCGCGCTGGCCGTTGGTCCCACGGGCGCCGCTCTCACCGCTGCCACCGGCGCCGCCTTGCACGATGTTGTCGCGGATCACCAGGGCCTCGGTGCTGTCCCGAATGTAGATCCCGATGCTGTTGCCACCCGCCGCAGCGTTCGGCGCCGTGATCGTGAACCCACTGAGCTCGGTGGCGCTGTCGATACCGATGGCTGTGACTACCACCCGGTCTACCCCCTGCGGGTTTGGGTCGAAGCCGTCGAGGACGGTCGTGTTCACCTCCGCGTCCCGCAGCCAATTGGTCCGGTTGTGTCCACCAAGGACCGCGATGCCGCCTTGAAGGGCCACCGTCTCGCGGAACAGCCCATCGGACACGCGAACGCGGGCGCGCCCAAGCCGAACCGCCTGTTCGATACCGTAGCTGACGGTGGCGCACGGGTCGTCGTAGCTTCCGCAGGCCAGGTCGTTCTCGCCGCCACCGCTGGGGGGCGTGACATAGACGCCGTCCTCGTCAGGATCGAGCTCGCAGCCGTTGTCTGGCAGACCGTCGGCGTCCACTGCACCGTCACGGCAGACAAAGTCGCACGCCGCGGTGTTCTGCAGCACCTCGCAGGTCGGGACCACGTTGTAGAGCGCCGGGCCACCGGGCCAGCGGTTGTTACAGTTGATGTCGCAACCGCCGCAGTGCGGCACGGTGTCGTAGATGCCGTTGTTCAGGAAGCCCTCGTCCACTGTCCCGTCACAGTCGTCGTCGGCAAAGTCGCAGGTCTCCTGCGGGTTCGGGTCGCCGGGCTCTGCGTCGCAGACGGGCTCGGCGGTGTTGTCGTCCGGGTCACAGACGGCGATGCCCGAGCGCCGGCAGATCCCCTGCCCGACCTGGCACGGCTGGCCGAGTCCGTCAAAGCCGTCATCCCGGGTTCCATCACAGTCGTTGTCGAGGCCGTCGCAGACCTCATCGCTCGCGGCGACCTGTTGCTGACAGACCACCTGGCCCAGCGTGCACGCGGAGATGCCCGCTTCGCAGACCCCGTCCTGCTGCGTGTCACAGCGCACGCCGCCGCCCGGGTCACCCTCGTCCACGGGACCGTCGCAGTCGTTGTCCCGGTTGTCGCAGGTCTCCGGCGTCGGGAGCACCTGGTTGTTGCAAATGCCAAACTGCCCGCGGCTGCAGGTCTCGGTTCCGGCGCGGCAGACGCCGGTGCCGATCAGGTTCTCGTCACCGTCGAAGCAGCTGCGCCTCAGCGGCTGGCCGTCGGTGTCTTCGTCTGTGTCACCGTCACAATCGTTGTCCAGCCCGTCGCAGGTCTCACCCGCAGGCTCAAACACGCGCTCACAGCGCAGCTCCCCGTCCACACACCGCGTGAGGCCGCGGCCGCAGATGCCAAGCTCGCCCGTATCGCACACCTCGTTGCCCTGTGGGTTGTTGTCGTCGGGGACGCCGTCGCAGTCGTTATCGAACCCATCGCACACCTCCGCCGCCGGCAACACCTGGTTCGCACAGATCCCGTACTGGCCGTCGTCGCACGTCTCCGTGCCCGGACGGCACAGGCCTTCTCCCTGGGTGCCATCCGGTCCGTCGTAGCACCCGCGCGCCAGCGGGTCGCCCTCGGCATCCTCGTCCACGGGTCCGTCACAGTCATTGTCGAACCCGTCGCACCGCTCCACCGTCGGGTTCGCCTGGCGGACACAGTTCAGCCGCCCGTCGGTGCATTCTGTCAGCCCCGAGGCACAGACGCCTTCCTCACCCGTATCGCACTGCACGTTGCCGCCGGGATTCTCTTCGTCCTCGGCGTCATCGCAGTCGTTGTCCAGACCGTCGCAGACCTCCACCGCCGGAAGCACCTGCCCAGCACAGATGCCAAATTGACCTTCGCCGCATGTCTGGACGCCGGCCTGGCAGAGCCCCATTCCCTCGCTGCCGTCGGGACCGTCGTAGCAGACCCGCGACAACGGATCGCCCTTGGCATCCTC
>CALBXO010000968.1 GCA_937890335.1 uncultured Pseudomonadota bacterium
CAGCCCCTCAAGCCCACCGCCGACGCCATCCGGGCCCACGTGGAGGCCGCGCTGGGCGAGGCGGGTGCGGGGCTCCGCGTCCACTTCGGCGGCGCCCCCTTTGTGGGCGCCTTCATCGCCCAGGCGGCCCGCAGCGACGTGGCGCGGTTCCGGTTCAGCACGGTGAACGACGCCCCGTCGGTGCCCGTCCCGGTGCGACCCATGGGGCGCATCGCGCAGGCCCGTCCGGTGTTCGAAGCGATGAACGGTGTGGACCCCGAGGCCGAGGCTCTGACCTACGAGTTTGAGATCCTGGCCGAGGACGACACGTCGGTGGAGCTCATCACCGGCATCGTCGAGGGGGACGAGACGACGGTCTGGGACGACATCGATTTTGATCTGACCGAGAACGAGTTCTACCGCTGGCGCGTGCGCGCCCGCGATGTGCGCGGACTGGCCGGGCCGTGGAGCGACGAGACGGACTTCCAGATCAACCAGGACGGCGTGCCACCGGGCGCGCCGACCATCACGCACCCGACGGCCGGACAGGTCATCGAGGACGTGGACGCCCAGTTGTTTGTGGTCGCCGACGAGGCCATCGACGAGGACAACGACCCGCTCACCTACGACTTTGTGCTGGCCTCCGACGAGGCGCTCAGCGAGGTCGTGTCGTCCGCGGTGGCCGTGCAACCTGCCAACGGGGAGGTTGCGTGGAAGGTGCCTGGCGATGTGCAGCTGGACGACGACGGTGTGTACTGGGTCGGCGTCACCGCCAACGACCGCGAGTCGGTGGGGCCGACCGCCAAGGTCAGCTTTGTCTTCAGCCTGGCCAACACGCCTCCGGCCGATTTTACCGTGGTGCGGCCGCTGACAGATGGACCCTCCGTGGCGACCCTCACGCCCGAGTTTGCGTGGCGCAACACCAGCGATCCTGAGGGAGATGCGCTGAGCTACGAGCTGGAGGTCTACGCCGACGAGGCGCTCACCACCCTGGTGCATTCGGCCGCTGGCATCGCGCCGGAGGGCGGGGACGAGACGGCGTGGAAGCGCGCGGTGCTCGTGGACAACGCTCGCTTCTGGTGGCGCGTCCGCGCGGTGGACGTACAGGGCGCGGCGTCCGGCTGGACCGGTGTCGAGTCCTTCCTGGTCAGCGTGCGCAACGACGCGCCGTCGGCGCCCGTGCCCGTCAGTCCGGACATGGGTCAGGTGTTTGACGAGGGGGCCACAGTCAGTCTCGTCTGGGAGAACGCCACCGACCCGGAGAGCGACAGCCTGACGTATACGGTGGAGTTGTTTGACGAGGCGGGCAGCCGCCTGGTGCGCGAGAGCGACCTCCCCGAGGGTGAGGATGGCACCACGGAGCTCGAGGTGCCGGTGGCGCTGCCGCCGGGAACCTACGATTGGCGCGTCATGGCCAGCGATGGCCGCACCACCAGCGCCTGGTCTGGCAGCGCGATCTTCCGCGTGCGCGTGGAAGAACCGTCGGACGAGGTGCCTGACACCGGAATGCCGGGTGACGACGTGGGGCCGCCGCCGGCCGCAGTCTACCCCGACAAGACCGCCGAGTGCGGCTGCGTGCAACCCTCCCGACCGCTGGGCGCGCGGATCCTGCGGGCCTTCCTGCGCAGGTAGCCCGTCCAATGGGAAAAGAGAAAAAGTGTCCGCACTGCGCAGTGTCGATGGGCTTCAAGGAGTTTGACGGGCGGCTCACGCACCCGGACACCGGTGCCCTGCTCCGCGTGCGCATGGACCAATGTCCCAAGTGCGAGGGCATGTGGTTCGACTGCCACGAGATCGAGACCACCATGGGTCTTGGCCGCGGCCTGAAGGGGCTCTCTGTGCGGGACCGACTGGTCAACTGCGACGCCTGTGGCGCGGAGCTGAAGCCCCACTGGCTGGAGTGTGGGTCGTGTAAGAACCCGTCAACCCTGGCCTGTCCGGCGTGCACCGGACGGTTGTACAAGCTCCTGGTGCTGGGGGTTCAGCTGGATCAGTGCAGCGTCTGTGACGGGCTGTGGTGCGACGGAGGCGAGCTGCACCAGCTGCACGCCAAGGTCCGCGCTCGGAGATTCGAGCTCGGCGGCGACGCGAAGTACACCCGCTGCTTGGGCTGCAACACGATTCTGAGCGTCCGGGGGCCGGAGAGCCGCATGCAGAGGTGCGTCGAGTGCCAAAGGGGCATGCGGGAGACGCCGTTTGGCCATGGCCCGGACTTTGCCGTCAGCGGTGTGGCCAGTGATGCGCTGGGCGTCGTTGGGGCGGCGGGCGAGATCGCCGAGTTGGCGTTCGCCATCTTTTCCCTGGTCGATTTCGACTGATCCTCGCATGCTGCGGTCGCCCGACCTGCGAAGTTGGAGAGATCCATGTTGCCAATGCGAGCAGTAGTAACCTCCCTCGCCGTTGGCGTAGCCGTCGTCTACGGTGCGGCGCCCTGCACGGCGGCCCCAGCGCCAGCCTGTCTTCCGGCTACCGCGAGCCTCACCTATGTGGCCGGCGACGAGGACGGACTGCAGCTTTGCTACAACGAAGACCGCGAGGGCATCCCGGTGGCCTGTGCGGCCGCGGTGTTGAACAGCTCGCCGTACGCGGTGGCACCCTGGACGCGACCGGAGGTGCGGGTCTCAAGCGTGCGCGGTGTGGACAACAGGGCCGTGGAGGTCTGCGAGGGCAAGGGCGCCTGCAAGACCTTCCCCCTGGGCGGGTTGCTGGACCAGTACTCGAGCGTCGAGCAGGTCGCCGTCGTCAACCGGAAGATTGGACGCCTGGCCGTGTTGACCGGTGCGCAGGAGGACGGGAGCGGGCCGCCCATGCTCGAACTCTACGACCTCAAGAGCGGTGAGCGCCTGCGTTCGCGCCCCATGACGCGCGACCGACCCGCTGCCACGAGCGATTACCGCTGCGGGGACCTGGCGTGGCTCGGCGACACTCTGCTGGTCCGGACCAATGTCTGCGCGGGGCCCGGCGGACAATCATGGCTCGCGCGTGGCCGCGACCTGCGCCCGATCGGCCTGCTGGGGACGGCGAAGATGAACACGTACGGCGCACGGCCCATCCATGTTGCGGGTCGGCGGTGGGCGTTCCTGACGGCGTTTTCGCGCGAACTCGTCGTCCAGGACGTCGTGCGTGGCAAGGTGCTGCGGGTCGTCAAACTCGAGGGCCTCTGGGACACGGGGGACGAGGACCCGGACTGGCTCGCGGCGTGGGCGGACGGACGCGTGGCGGTCGTCAAAGATGGCGACGATTTCGGCCGGGTGATCGTGTTCGGTGCACGCGGGAAGACGCCGGTCTCCACACTCGAACCCGTGCGCTGCGCGCCGTTGCCGCCAGGCCAATAGTAGCAACGCGCTCCGGGAACAACGGCGCTGCGGGGCAGGTTGCAAAGGTGCCCATGCTGCCTCACCGCCAGGTTCAACGTGGATCCAGTCTTGTCGCTGTCGCCGTGGTGGCCGTGGCGCTGGTCGTCCCTGCGTCGGCTTGGGGCCAGGTGCCCGTCGATGTGCATGCACCGGCGGTCGACCCGGTCACCGCGGCGCAAGACCGAGCGCATGCGGCGATCACCACCGCGAGACCTGTCACCTGGCGATGTTCCTCGGCGCAGAACCGAGCGCGTCGCAAGACGCCGGCTGCGGCGCGTGCCCGGAGCGACGCGGCGGCGACGCGCGAGTGGGCGAACCCGCGTCTGCGCGAGCTCATCGGCATTCTTCCGGACACAGACCTGGCCTATTGGCGCGAGGTGCGCTGGCTCTACGGTGCCAAGGGGGTCTGCGACCCGGCGGTGTTCCTCACGGATGGCATGGTCACCGTGCACGCGTTCGGACACGAGATTCGCGCGCAGGGTGATGTCGCCACGAGGCTGCTGCGCGCGGACCTGGCTTTGCGCGCGCGTGGGGAGGTGCCCGTCTTCGGCTGGGTTGGCGGATTCAGTCCGCGGACGGTGCGGGGAACGAACCGTCTGTCCAAACACGCGCTGGGTCTGGCCATCGACTTTGACCCGAAGTTCAACCCCTACCTCGGGCGGGGAGACATGCGCCTGGTGCGCAAAGTCACCGGCATGCGCATACGCCGCGGACTTCGCACAACGGCCGGTGATCGCTGGGATGACTTTCGCCGCGCGCACCTCCTGTTCATGGAACGCATCGGCCCCTGGTTTGAGGCGGCCACGTTGCGACGAGCAGGTTTGCGGGCGGGAACCCGGCGTGCGCGGCGGCTGGATGCGGAGCTGGACCTGCTGACTGCGGGGAAGAACGCCAGAATTCTCCACACCGGCATCCTGTCGCTGAGCCGACCCTTTGTGGAGGAAATGGAGCGAGCGGGTCTTCGGTGGCGCACAGATTTCGCGGCGGGTCCCGATCTAATGCATTTCAGCCGTTGACTCAGATTCCTCTTTCGGCTCAAGCACCTATCGTGGGAACCCGATTCCCAGAGCAGATGAGTATTCCCACACCCAGCCCGAGCCCGCACCAAGAGCGGACCGCCGTCGCGCAGACCCCCCGAAACGCCCTGGCGGACCGTTTCTACATGCACCTGTTCGATCGTCACCCGATGCTGCGGCAGCACTTTCCGGACGACATGGAGGCGGTGGCGGCGCAGGTGGCCCCGTTGTTCCTGCAGGTGGCGCGCTCGCTTCAGGATGACCGGCTGCCCGGAGCCCTTGAGGCCGTGGTCCGCTGGCATCTTCATTACCACCCCGAACCCAGCTGCATTCACGGCGTCGGCGACGCCCTCTTCCGGACGTTGGAGGCGTTCTGTGGCGAGTTCTGGTCGCGCCTGGAGCCGGTGGCGACTGCGGCGGTGACGGAGATCGCGCGGCGGGTACTGCCCGAGCTGCAGGCGCAGACGCCCTCGCTGATTCTCCCGATCTGGCTCCCCACATTCGGAGACCTCGAGGAGACCACGCTGGCGCGGCTGCTCCACGTCATCCATCTGTTTCGCGCGTCGGGTGTGCTGACGCTCATGCGCCAGAATCGCAAGCTGCAGGTGGCGTTCGAGGACGGGCAGTGCGGCGTGTACAGCGAGATGAGCCACCAGGAGAAGCGCCGCTTGATGCACTGCTTCGGTTGGGCTGGTGGCCAGTTTCGGCTCAAGGTCGGGGACCTCATCAGCGAGCAGAGCCTACGCAGCTTTGGGGAGCCGGCATGGGTCGTGTTTCGCGGCGTAAAGGAGCAGGTGCCGCCCTACGTCGCGGCGGGAAAAATCGCGCCGCACATGGGCCGGTATGCCGTGACGCGCGCCCACGCGGACCAGGTGCTGGACCGCATGGGGCGCCCGGAGCCGCTGGTGTCTCTGTGCAAGGCCTGCGACGGGTCCGGGACGCTGGAGGCCGCGCTCGGGACCAACCCAACCGCGGATCGCATCCTGGCGGCCCACTACGCCATCGAGACGGACCTCATTAT
>CALBXO010000969.1 GCA_937890335.1 uncultured Pseudomonadota bacterium
GAAGGCCGCCATCGCAGCGCGCACCACGCGAGCGGCTGGCGAGTACATGACGCCGGTCAGCGCGGCCCACAACATCTACTCCGGCGTGGTCCAATACTACCTGGATCGCAAAGACAAGCGCTCGGACGACGGCATCTACAACGACCTGTTTTCGGTCGTGAAGAGCGGCGGGACCGAGCTACCGCCGTCCCTGATGACACCGGAGGGGATGGGCTCACCGCTGGGGCGCATCCTGATGGCGTTTCAGGAGCTGTACATGGGCGGCGAGGTCACCATGCCGTCGTGGGACCGCATGATGGCCGAGGGCGCCAAAGAGGGCCTGCATCGCGAGATCAACGAGTCCGTGATGAAGGTCATGCGCAAGGCGTTCAGCGGCGCGGCCGAGGACATCGTCGGCGCAGTGGGCGATCTGAACTTCGACGCCCTCGCCAAGGCCGTTCCCGCTGTATTGCAGATGCTGCTTCTGCACCTGCCCTACTACATTGGCTTCCGCTACTTCTACCAGGACAGGCGCCGGTGCGAGGTGCTCCACGAGGCCATCGGCCTTGGCTACGAGCCCAAGACCGAGCCCGCCGTGGCGATTTTTGTAGACACGCTCGATGACGTCAATGGCGTCACCCTGGGTCTGCGCCGGATGATTCGCGAGCTGCGCGAGCAGAACAAGCGGGTCTTCCTGGTGGGGTTGCGCACCGAGGCCGTCGGGGCGGACGCATCCAGCATCGATGAGTGGGCCGGTGCGTTGGAGGTGGAGGCCGTCATTCGGTTTGAGCCGCTGGCGACCTTCATGCCGCCCGGATACGACCACATGCCGCTGGGCATCCCTCCGGTTCTGGAGATGTTGCAGTGGTGCGTGGAGAACGAGATTGATCTCATTCAGGCGTCCACGCCTGGGCCTGTTGGTACGGCGGCGCTCGCGGTTGCGAAGCTGCTCGGCATGCCCATCGTGGGCCACTACCACACACAGGTTCCCGAGTACGCGCAGCGATTGCTCGGCGACAAGACCATCGCCGGCATCGTGCGTGCCTACGTTTCGTGGTTCTACGGATCACTCGATCGGGTCATCGTCCCGAGCCGCGCGACGGGGGAGAACCTCGTGTCCATGGGCCTGAGGCCCGAGCGGTTGCAGGTTCTGCCGCGCGGCGTCGACACCGACCGCTTCTCGCCGAACCACCGCAACGCGCGTGCCTGGGAGCGGTACGGACTCAACGGAAAGCTCAAGCTCCTCTATGTGGGTCGCGTCAGCAAGGAGAAGAGCCTGGACTGTCTCGTCGAGGCGTACCAGAAGCTGCGGGCTGACGGTGTGAAGGTCGAGCTGGCGATTGTCGGCGATGGCCCCTACCGCTCGCAGCTCAAGAAGAAGGTCAACGGGACGCCCGGCGTCACCTTCACCGGCTATGTCGGCGGGGAGCATCTCAGCGAGCTGTTCGCGAGCGCGGACCTCTTTGTGTTCCCGAGCACGACCGACACCTTTGGAAACGTGGTCCTCGAGGCGCTGGCGAGCTCGCTGCCCGTGGTGGTCACAGACCAGGGTGGCCCGAGCGAGCTGGTCATCCACAACCGAACCGGCATGATCGTCCCCGGCGAGGATGTCGATGCGCTGTCGAGCGCGGTGAAGCGATTGGTGGTGGACGCGGAGCTTCGCGGCCGGATGGCCGGGGCGGCGCGCGATCACGCTACGGCGATGACGCACGGTCGGGCGGCGAACGAGCTCTGGAAGTTCTACGCTGGTCAGATCGAGACGGATCGCCAAACCCGCGCCACCCTGGCGTCCGCGGGAATTTAGACGGAACCCATGCGGCGGTCGGTTGAATAAGCCGGCCGCTGGTTCGTCTGAGCGTGTGTTCCAAGGATGGGGGCTGGGATTGGCCGGAGTGACCGGGTATGCTGCCCCTCGATCGTCCCACACGACACGCACGGGTTCGGAGAAGCCATGTTGACCAGGCGCATGTTTATCGCCCTCGCCCTCGTCGCCGCCAGCGCGGCGGCCATCACTCTGCCGGCCGGCAGTGCTTCGGCCGATGAGGTCGAGGCCAAGAGCCACGACTTCTCGACCAAGGACGCGAAGGATCGCAAGGTCAAGACGAGCCAGTACCGGGGCCAGGTCCTCCTGGTCGTCATTTCCGGGACTGAGACACGGGACGCCATGCGGCCGGTCACCAAGGAATTGATCCTCAAGTACGGCCACAACAAGGACGTAGGCTTGCTCACGCTGGTCGATCTGCGCGAGTTGAGTTTCTACAAGCGACCGTTCGCCAACGGCGAGCTGGCCAAGGTGCAGGACCGGAC
>CALBXO010000970.1 GCA_937890335.1 uncultured Pseudomonadota bacterium
CGATGTGAGCCTCGCGACCGTAGAGAAACTCGCGGTCATGCAGGAGGAGCTCAACCCTTGGTTGGAGCACCGGGGCGCCGGCGCCTCGTGGAACGACGCCTCCTCCATGCGAATCGGCCTCATCAGCCTCGACGACCTCGACGACGTGATGCTGATGTCAGTGTCCGACGCGGTGACCCGGGTCACTGACAGCCTCGTGCCGTTCAAGGTCTCCCTCCGTGGGCTCAAGTGTCTTCCCGAAGACAACCCACGGATCATCCTGGCCGAAGTGGCCATGGGCCGCGAGCTCGTCGAGGGGCTGCGCAAGGTGGTGTCGGTGCATCTGGAAAAACTGGGGGTAGCCCCGGACGATCGCCCGGCCATACCCTCCGTCTTTGTCGGCCGGCTGAGCGGCACCACCAGGCAGCCCGTTGCCGCCGACCTCGGCGCCTACGAGTTTGGCGACTCCCAGGTCCGCAGCATCGTCTTGTTGCGCCAGGAGCTCACACCGCGCGGCGCGACCACAGAAGTGCTGCGACGGTTCGCGCTGGGCCCTGCGCCCGCGAGCTGAAGCCCGAGCCCGAGGGCGGCGCAGACCGGCGCAGACCGGCGCAGACCGGCGCAGACCGGCGCAGACCGGCGCAGACCGGCGCAGACGGGCGCAGGCCTACGTAAGGCGGCGTAGGGCGGCGCAGATCGGCGTAGGGCGGCACAGAGCCCGCCCCGGCGCATCTCGATCAGACCTCGCCCTTGTCCATGACGCCGGGCACGGGCAGTTTGAAATGCTCGCGAATCCGCCGCTCGATCTCCTCGCGTGTGTCCGGGTGATCCTGGAGGTAGGTCTTGGCGTTCTCACGCCCCTGTCCGAGCCGGTCCCCCTGGTACGAGTACCAGGCCCCGCTCTTCTCCACGATGTCTGCATCCACACCGCGGTCGATCAGATCGCCCTCGCGGGAGATGCCGACACCGTACAGGATGTCGAACTCCACCTCGCGGAACGGCGCAGCGACCTTGTTCTTGACCACCTTGACGCGCGTCCGGTTGCCGATCACCTCGCCCTTCTCTTTGAGTGCGCCGATCCGACGGATGTCGAGGCGCACACTGGCGTAGAACTTCAGCGCGTTTCCACCCGTGGTGGTCTCCGGCGAACCGAACATCACCCCGATCTTGTGGCGAATCTGGTTGATGAAGATGACCAGGCAATTCGACTTGCTGATGCTACCCGTGAGTTTGCGCAGCGCCTGACTCATCAGGCGAGCCTGCAGACCCACGTGGCTGTCCCCCATCTCGCCCTCGATCTCCGCGCGAGGCGTCAGAGCCGCGACGGAATCCACCACGAGGATGTCGATGGCGCCAGATCGGACCAACATGTCCGCGATCTCCAGCGCCTGCTCACCGGTGTCCGGCTGGCTGATGAGCAGGTCGTCGGTGCGCACACCCAGTTTACGGGCGTACCCCACGTCGAGCGCGTGCTCGGCGTCGATGAATGCCGCGATCCCGCCGAGTTTCTGCGCCTCACCGATGACATGGAGCGTCATCGTCGTCTTACCGGACGACTCCGGGCCGTAGATCTCCACGACCCGCCCACGGGGCAATCCACCGATTCCGAGCGCGATGTCCAGGCCGATGCTCCCGGTGGGGATCGACTCGATGTCGCGCACCAGCGGCTCGTCGCTGCCGAGGCGCATGATGGAGCCCTTGCCGTATTGCTTCTCGATCGCGCCGACTGTTAACTCCAGCGCCTTTTCCCTGCTCTTGTCCCTGGCCATCATCCGCCTCCCTGGTGCATTGGTTCAGTGTTTGGTCGCACTGCGACCAGACAATGAGTACGACGCACCCCAAGCACTGTCAACCGAAAAAGCTGAAAAAATGTCCACTGACCGTCCGAGCACCCCAGAGGCCATTGCAACCCGAGCGCCCCGGGCACTACACTGCGCCGCATGAGTACCGACCCCATCGTGATTGAATCGCCGGTGAATGGCGTCAAGCCCCACCAGATCCTGGAGTGCATCAACCCGGCGACGGGGGCGCGCATCGACGAGCTGACCTGTGCGACGCCCGCGGACGTGACCGCCGCGGTGGCGCGGGCCCGGGCAGCCTTCCCCGCGTGGAGCGCCCTGTCGTTCGACCGCCGAGCGCAGTATCTTCTGCGTGCGCGCGACATCCTGTTGGATCGCAAGCGTGAGGTACTCGACCTCATGGTTCGTGAGACCGGGAAACCGCGGTCGGACGCCACCGCGGACGTACTGCTCCTCAGCGCGGCCATTGGCTACTACACGGCGCATGGCGAAGAGTACCTCCAGGACGAGAGTGTCCGCAGCACGCTGGCGCTCAACAAGCGCCTGCGCGTGGAGTTTTCACCGCGAGGCGTCGTGGCGAACATCTCGCCGTGGAACTACCCGTTGGATCTCGCATGGAGTCCGCTGGTACCCGCGCTACTCGCCGGCAACGTCGTCATCAACAAGCCCTCTGAGACCACGCCGCTCATCTCACTGAAGTTTCGCGAGATCCTGCTGGAGGCAGGGGTGCCACCGGACGTAGCGCAAGTGCTCGTTGGCTACGGCGCCGTCGGAGCCAAGCTGTGTCAGGAGGCCGATTTCATTGCCTTCACAGGGTCCGTGGCCACCGGCCGCCGCGTCGCCATGGCCTGCGCTGAGCGGCTGATACCGTGCACGCTCGAGCTCGGCGGAAAGGACCCCGCGATCGTGTTGGCGGACGCGAACCTTGAGCGGACGGCCAATGGGCTGGTCTTCGGCGCATTCTTCAACAGCGGACAGACGTGCACATCCGTGGAGCGCGTCTACGTGGTGGAGGAAGTGCATGACGAGCTCGTCGAGAAGATCGTGCGGCTGACCCAATCCCTGAGGCAGGGCATCGATTCCGACTACAATGTAGACGTGGGCTCGATGATCCACCCACCGCAGATCAAGATCGTCGATGAGCATGTGGAGGATGCTGTAGAGCGGGGCGCCAAAGTGCGGACCGGCGGCCGTCGAAACCCGGACTTTGCCGACGGCCACTTCTACGAACCTACCGTCCTCACGCATGTAGATCACACGATGAAGATCATGGTGGACGAGACCTTTGGTCCCGTGAT
>CALBXO010000971.1 GCA_937890335.1 uncultured Pseudomonadota bacterium
CCACGCCAGGCAATACCCGTCAGTCCAGCCGGTGTACTGTCCCGTCTCGGGGTCGTGCGACGTGTTGCACTGTGCGATCAACGTGCCCGTGTCGCAGTCACTGACTCCCTGGCACGGCTCGCCCACAGTCGTCGGCAACGTGTTGTTCCGGGCGTCGCGCCAGTCGGCGTCCGGGTGGCGCGCCACCTGAAGCACCGGGAGGCCGTAGGTCTGCTCGCTGGAGCTGGCGAAGATCGACATATCCGAACGGCGCACCATCAGGTAGGTCGGGAACGCGCGAATCGCCGCGTTGCCGCGGAACATCTCAGGCGTCGGCTGCGTGTCGCCGTCCGCGACCCGGATACCCGGCCCATCGCCGATGTAGCGACGAATGGTCGCCTCAGCCTCTTCCGGAGACGCCAGCTCATACTGGTTGTTCTCCGCCTCGAGCCACACGATCATCATCCCAAAGTCATAGATCTCGTCGACGTACTCCATCAGCGCCCGCGCGTGGGACGGGCACGCGGGGCACCAACCGGCGGTGACGAAGAAGAGGATGGTCTCGACGCCCTCGTACGCGGTGGGGTCGCAGTACATCTGCTTGAGATTGAACTCGAACCTGGACCCGTCCGGATTGATCGCGTTGGGCCAATACAGGGCGGGCATCGTGTTCCACAGCTCCGGCCGCTCGGGCCCTGCCGGGTACTCGCAGTTCGCGTACGGGTCCTCGGGGATCACCTCGCCGTTGTTCCCGACCCCGTTGTTCTCGGGCGCGCCGTTGTTCTCCGGCGCTCCGTTGTTCTCGGGCGTTCCGTTGTTCTCCGGCGTTCCGTTGTTCTCCGGCGCGCCGTTGTTGGCGCCGTTGTTGGCGAAACCGTCGTCGACGGCTTCTTCCGACGCTCCGCCGCAGGCAGTGGCTGTCGCCAGAAGCAACGCTGTGACGAGTAGGAAGTAATTGCGCATCGTAGGTTCCTCCAGGAAGTGCCCGTGGAGACTAACGACCCTGCGCGTCCGACGCAAAGGCCTGACCCGGCAGAGCTCGCGCGCACGAAGGCGGCCACGCTCGACAGCACCGTCTGTCATCGTACTGCGCCGACTCGCGCGGCGGTCCCGACAACGGTATCCTCCCATCGATGCGGATCCTCCTCACAGCGCTGGTCCTTCTGGTGGGATGCGCCGACGCCGTCCCCACAGATCTGAACCAAGCCGACACAGGAACCGCGGGTGATGCAGCGGATCGGCCCCCCCTCGACGTCGGGCAGGAGCCGGACCCTCCCCTCTCCAGGCGGACCGCGACAGGGGCGCGCGCCGAGGTCCAGTCGGCGGCGCCTGCGCGATGCCCAGATGGCGTCCTGCGCGACGCGGGCGCCTGCAAAGCGCCCGACCCTTGCACCTCGTGCGCACCGGAGGCCCGCTGCGATCCAACGGCGCCCGACACGCCGTGTCGGTGTCGCACCGGCTTCGCCGGCGACGGCCAGATCTGTGAGCCCCTCCCTGAAGCGGCTCTGTTTGATCAGTTTCCCCGCGGCGACGAGTCCTACGCGGCCACATGCGCACGGGCAGCGCAGCGCGGCCACAGCGACGCTGTCACCGCCGCAATGTGCGGCGGGCGCCGTCCGGACAGCCTTGGCGCGCTGCTGCACCTGCTTGGGATCGGCTTTCGTGGCCCTGTGGCGGGCCCGAGAGACGAGGTCAACGGGCGCGCCGGCAACCCGTCGTTTGCGCTTACCATCCACAGCGCCGCGGTGGGCCGGCGCAATGTGTCCGTGCTCAACCCCCGGGCCGTCGTGTTCACACCGAGCAACGGATTCCTGACGCCTACGCCCGGATTTGTGGCCGTGGCTTTCACGCGCGGAGAAGGTCTCGTGGAGATCATGGCGCACGACGCGCAGCGCGACGCCCTTTCCTTCTATCTCCTCGCGTTCGAGTTGCCCTGCCACGCGGACCCCAGCGGCTGTCCACGCGAGGCGCTCTACGAGCAATCCGTCGAATCCGGGTGGACAGCGACCTCCCTCTACGACGGCGACGACCTCCACGGTACCCTCCTGGACTGCGCGACGTGCCACCACGGCGGCTGGCGAGAGGTGGACCCGCCGTTCACCGCTCCGCTGATGTTCGAGGCCTACCGCCCATGGCTGCACTGGATGCGCGACGACCAGGACGCCCCCGAGGCCAACGCCACCACGGGTGCCCTGGCGACCTTCGCGCGGGCGCGGGCGCGCGAGGAGACCTACGGTGGCATCCCAATGGGGCTCGTGCCCGCGTCCGACCCGGAGTCGCTGGAGTTCCTCCTTGTGGCCAATGGCTATGGGAATGGTTTCTCGAAGGAGTTCGTCTACAACGGTCGGCCCTTCCCCATGTTTGGCGGCGTGTACCGCGAGTGGGAGATCCAGGGCGCCGCCGAGTCGGGCCAGCTGATCCAGCCCCCTCACCCGGACTTTGACCCGGCCGACCCGGACCGTGTCGAGGCTGCACTCGAGCAGCTCCTTGCGTTCCGTCAGGGGCAGTCGCCCTACCCGGACCTCCGCGACCTCTTCCCCCCCGAGGACGCTGTGGCGTTTGGGACCGCAGTGCGCGCGGATGCCGACGCCCAGGGAATCCTCGTTCACGCGTGCACACAGTGTCACCACCCTGGCCTCGACCCAGCCACGACGCGCGCCAGGTTCAACATCGAGGCTCTGGAGGCCCTCCCGGACGCGGTCCTCGAAGAGGCGATCTGGCGAGTTCAGCTCCCCAAGGAGAACCTCCGCGCGATGCCCCCCGGCAGGTTCCGCGAGCTCAACACGAGACAACGCGAGCAGGTCGTGGAATACCTTGGCGCGCTGCGCGATCGAGCGCCCTGACCTCTATGACTCACCTCCTGTCCATGATCTTCGTGCTCGGACTGCTCACTGGGTGCAGTCTGACGTCCGATCTGGGTCCCTACAGCGCGCCTGAACAACCGGACACAACCCTGGATCTGGGGGACCTCCCGTCCGATGCAGACACGACGAGCGGCGACACCGACGTCCCGGACACCCCGCCGGACGCGACCGACGACCTGGGTCCCGTGCCCGACGTACCCGAGCCGTGTGAGGAGAAGTGGATCACCGTCATTCCAGCGGAAGAGGCGGCGTCCGTCGCGAACCTGGATGCCCTCGTCACGCCTGACGGCGTCCTGTGGATCACCTACGAGTCCGTCGTCGCCGACGAGCCCACGGTCAGCGTGGTCAGGGTCAACGGAACCAGGGTGGAACCCCTGCGTTCTGCGAACGGGGTCATGGACATCTACTCGCCGGCGCTGGCCTATGTCCGGGCGGAGCTGCGTTGGCACTGGGTGACGGACGAAGTCTCGGGCGGCAACATCCACACGGGCTCACCGTCCGCGGTCACCGACGTCCCGTTGTTCGGCAGCGGCGCCGGCCACGTGGTGGAGGCGACGCCGGGTCGCTGGCCAGACCGCGAGGAGCCGCTTTTCCTCTGGAGCCAGCAGGGAATTGGCTCCGAACCCGAGCTGCCGCGGTGTGGAGACGCGCAAGCCAACTGCATGATCATTGGCAACGCGACGAAGTGGACGGTGATCGCCGACGCGCTCGCTGAGCCCCCGCGGCACCTCGTGCTCTCGGAGCACGGGGACGACACCCTGGCGCTGTGGTTTGACCTCGGCACCGGCGTGATCAACTTGCGACGCGTGGCCATCACGGACGACGGCAACATTCCAGGGGTCGAGCCGAGATTCCTGCCCTCCCACACCCGCGCGCCCCATCCCTCCGTGCTGCCGGTGAACGGGGGGTGGCTCGTGGCGTACCTCTCCTCCACGGAGACGGTTCAGACCACGGTCGTCCCGCTGGAGGGCGACGCCGCGGACCCCGTGTCGGACTTTGCGGGATACGAGGGCCAGCGACAGCCCGTTGTTGCCGCGGCCTTCAAATTTCCCCGTACTCTCCTCTTTGCGACGACCTTCGAGCTCGTCGTGGCCCAGCTGGACGAAGCCGGACGTCTGGTTCCCGGGACGGATCATCCAATCGGCCCCTTGAGCAACCTCAGCCAGAACGGTCTGGTCGCGGTCCGCGGTGCCGCTGGACGGGAGCTTGCGGTCGTTGTCGCCAGCTCCAGTGGCGTCCGCGCAGGCTGGCTCGACTCGGACCTGATGCTGGCCTGCCCCCCGGAGTTGTGAGCATGTCGCGCAGAGTCCTTGCCCTCATCGCCCTGAGCCTGACCTGGGCCTGCCCGGCGGTG
>CALBXO010000972.1 GCA_937890335.1 uncultured Pseudomonadota bacterium
ATCTGCCGTACGTCGAGGATTCAGCCGCGGACGTGGACATGAACGTCGTCATGAACGGCAAGGGCCACTTCATTGAGGTCCAGGGCACCGCTGAGGGCGCCACCTTCGACCGTCGCGAGCTCGACACCATGCTCGACCTCGCCGGGCTCGGAATTGAACAACTGCACGCCGTTCAGCGCGACGTGCTCGCCCAATGCGCCCCGGCGGCGCTGCCGGCCTGATCTGGAGTCGCCGTGAGATCCTACCCACGCACTCTGCTGGTCGCGACACGCAACCAGCACAAGCTGCAGGAGCTGCGCGCCAAGCTCACCACACTGCCCATCAAGGTGGTCGGCCTCGACGATGTCAGCGGCGTTCCCGCCGACGTTGAGGAGACCGGCGAGACGTTCGCGGAGAACGCCTGCCTCAAGGCAGTGACATACGGACGGGCCGCGGGGCTTCCGACACTCGCGGACGACTCGGGCCTGGAGGTCGACGCGCTCGAGGGAGCGCCGGGGGTCTACTCCGCCCGGTACGCGGGCCCGGACGCGACGGACGCAGACAACAACGCGCGGCTCCTGCGGGACATCGATCATGTGGCCGACGAGAACCGCACCGCGCGCTTCCGATGTGCACTGGCCCTCTACCTGCCGGGGGGCGTAGACGCCGCGATCCTCTCGCACGAGGCGGCGGCCGCCACGGGGTTTGAGGTCCACTCGCCCGACACCCTCGTGGGTGCCGGGGTCTCCGACGTGGTCATGGAGAACACACTCAACACCCAGATCTCGGATTTCGTCATCGTGACGGACGGCGCCGCGGAGGGTTCGATTCTGCGGCAGGCCCAGGGCGAGGACGGCTTCGGGTACGACCCGCTGTTCCACAGCCGCGACCTGGGCTGCTCATTTGCAGAGGCCGGCGACCTCAAGCACCGGGTCAGTCACAGGGCGCGGGCGCTGCGCAAGCTCCTCTCCCTGCTCGGCGCGGACGAAACGCGTTGACCGCGCCCTACCCCTCCCCTATGCTTCGCAGCCCCAACCGGCGCAGAAAAAAGGAGGCACCGTGGGCGCATTCCTCACAGAGCTGAAGCGAACTCATACCTGCGGAGACCTCCGCGAGGCGAACATCGGCGACGACGTCGTGCTGATGGGGTGGGTGCAGACCGCCCGCGACCACGGTGGCACGATCTTCGTGGACGTGCGCGACCGCTACGGCATCACGCAGATCCGCTTCGATGAGGCGGCGCTGGGCGCCGGCTACCGCGACGCGGAACGCCTCCGTCCCGAGTGGACGTTTGGCGTGCGGGGCAAGGTCGTCAGCCGCGGTGACAACGCAAATCCCAACCTGAACACCGGCGCCGTCGAGCTGCTCGCGGAAGACATCCAGGTCTTCTCCGAGTCGAAGACACCGCCGTTCCAGATCCAGGACGAGCTCGACACCGCCGAGAACAAGCGCCTCGAGTACCGGTTCCTGGACCTGCGCCGAAAGCCGCTTCAGGAAAAGTTGATTTTGCGCAGCAAGGTCAACCACGTCACGCGCAACTACCTTGCCAACCACGGCTTCCTGGAGCTCGAGACGCCCATCCTGACCAAGAGCACGCCCGAGGGCGCGAGAGATTATCTCGTCCCAAGCCGCGTGTACCCCGGCCAGTTCTTTGCGCTGCCGCAGTCACCTCAGCTGTTCAAGCAGCTGTTCATGGTGGCCGGCTACGACCGTTACTTCCAGATCTGCCGCTGCTTCCGTGACGAGGACCTGCGCGCCGACCGCCAGCCCGAGTTCACCCAGATCGACATGGAGCTGAGCTTCGTCGTCGCTGAGGACATCTACAACCTCTGCGAGGGCCTGATCGCGGCCATCTGGAAGGCAGCGCTCGACGTCGACGTGGTCCTGCCCTTCCCCCGGATGGCCTACGACGAGTCCATGGACCGATACGGCGTGGACAGGCCTGACACCCGCTATGGGCTGGAGCTGGTCAACGTGGGCCCCGCCTTCGCAAACAGCGACTTCAAGGTCTTCGCCGGGTTGGTGGAGAAGGGAGGCGTGGTCAAGGGCATCAACGTCAAGGGCGGCGCCAGCTTCTCCCGCAGGCAGCTCGATGACCTGGGCAAGTTCGCCGGTATCTACGGCGCGAAGGGACTGGCCTGGATCAAGATCAACGAAGACGGGTGGCAGAGTCCCATCGCCAAGTTCCTCAACGACGACGTTCGCGCGCAGCTGACCGAGCAGATGGGCCTGGAGGTCGGCGATGTCGCGCTGTTTGTCGGGGACAAACCCAGCGTGGTCAACGACTCGCTGGGCAACCTGCGCGTCCACCTGGGCACCAAGGTACTGGGGCTGACCGACGACTCCACCTACAACTTCGTGTGGGTCACCGACTTTCCGATGTTCGAGTGGGACGAGGACGGCAACCGGTTCAGCGCCGTGCACCACCCGTTCACGAGCGCCCGTCCCGAGGATCTGCACCTGCTCGACACGGACCCTGGCGCCGCAAAGGCCGCAGCCTACGACCTCGTCCTCAACGGCACCGAGATTGGTGGAGGGTCCATCCGTATCCACGACCAGGAAGTGCAGTCCAAGGTCTTCAGCTGCCTGGGCATCCAGGAAGAGGAGGCGCGCAGCAAATTCGGCTTCCTGCTCGACGCACTGAGCTACGGCGCGCCGCCGCACGGCGGTATCGCGTTTGGTATGGATCGCCTCATCATGTTGCTGACCGGGGCGGAGTCCATCCGTGATGTGATCGCCTACCCGAAGACGCAGAAGTCGGCGTGCCTGATGACCAAGGCGCCGTCGGACGTTGACGATGCGCAGCTCGAGGAGCTGGGCATTCGCAAGCGGCGCGGCGTCGGCGAAGCGTGAGCCCACGACGGAGAGGCGCCTGGCTGCTCGCGGCCGCTGCCCTCTCCGCGCTCGCCGCCTGCGGGATCGTTGACGAGGCAGTCACCGACTACGCCCCCGCCATCGACGAACACCGCTGCGCTGGCAGCGTGCTGGCCATCGGCGCCAGCCACCCGATCGTGTCCTGTGAGGACGGGGCGGTCCAGCTGCTCGCCGGGCAGTGGACGATCGCCAGCAAGGGCCAGGTCACAGCGGTCCTGGAGCCCTGGCCCGGCAGCGACGGCTACACCCGATTCATTACCCGTACTGGCAAGTTTGGTGTCCTGTTGCGCGGTCGCCCCCACGACTTCGTCGACATGCCGCGGCTCAAGATTCCAGACGAGGGCCCTGCGTACACCTGGCGGCCTCCGGGCCTCGAAGACGTCGAAGACCACGTCTACACAGCTTTGTTCAAAACGGGTGACGACCAATTCTTCGCCGTGACTGCCGGCGCCGGCGCGGCGATCAGCGACGACGCCGGGATGACCTGGCGCCGCAGCGCCCATTGGAACCCCCGGTTCCAATTGCTCGACGGAAGTCGGCCCCTGGAAATCGACAGCCTCTTGCTCAGCGAGGAGGGTCGCATCGCGTTCATCCTTCATCCAGAGGGGCGCGAGCTGTCCGCCGAGGCGCTCGCGCGGCTCGACGACGAGGGCGAGGAAGACACGACCACGGGTGGCCCGAGGCTCGCCGTAGGCACGCTCAACGGTCCGGGTATGCAGGTTCGGGCGGTGCCCACCGCGAGCCGGCACTACCTGGCCATCGCACCTGGGCAGGCCCCGCGTGGCCTGTGGATGTACGCAGTGCATCCGGACCGCAATGAGACCACCCGTTTTCAGAGCCACGATTGGGGCCGGACGTGGCTGGACACCGGATACTACGACTTTGACGTACGCGCGGTGGTCAGCTCGCGCCGCAGGCTGGCGCTCGTCGCCATTGACGACACCGGTCGCACCGTCGTGTCCATCCAGGGCGACGGTCGCCGCGCCCGATTTGCCGACGCCGGCGAACTGCCGGAAGGTCCATTCCTAGCCGCTGTCGACGACGTGGAGGAGCCCCGCCGCCTCGTATTGGCAGGGTCCGGAGGAGCCACCGCGCGCGACCTGTCCGACGTGGGACCCGACGTCCGCTTGTTCTGGTACTACATCCCGGCCAGCGTGATCGTTCTTCTCGGCTTCCCGCTGGCGATCCGGCGGTTTGTGCTCAATTGGCGACGCCAGCGCCAGGCCCGCGCGTGAGCGGCGAGCCCAGTTTCGACGTCGTCATCATCGGCGGGGGCATCAACGGTTGCGGCATCGCCCGGGACTGCGCCAAGCGCGGGTTGCGCGTCGCGCTCTTTGAGCGGACAGATTTCGGCGCGGGAGCTACATGGGCGAGCTCCGGCATGATCCACGGCGGGCTGCGCTACCTGTCGTCTGACCCCGAGGTGACGCGTCGCAGCTGCGAGGACTCGGGCAACATTCAGCGCATCGCGAACCATCTCATCTTTCGGATCCCGTTCCTGATGGCCTTCCGGGCCAGCGACCCAAAAGCGCGGACGCTGTTGCCGGCGGCCGAGATCTACTTTCAGACCTACGACAGGTACGCGCCGCTCAAGGGCGGGGAGCCCTCGCAACGCCTCACGGCGCAGGAGGCCCGACACGTCGAGCCTGGTCTTGTGGGAGACGTCATCGGGGCGGTCACGACGGACGAGTGGGGTATCGACGCCGCCCGACTGACGCTGCTCAATGGCCTTGACGCCGAGGCGCACGGCGCCCAAATCCACAACCACACCGACGTCGTCGAGGTCGTCCGGGATGCCGGGCGCGCCATTGGCGTGCGCGTCAAACATCGACTCAGCGGGGAGCGCCGGTTTGTGCGCGCGCAGGTGGTGATGAACGCCACTGGCGCGTGGGGCGAGCGATTCCTGCGCGGCCAGGGCGTCGGCGGGCTGTCACTGCGGCCCGCCAAGGGGATCCACCTCATCTACCCGGGCCGGCTGACCAATTATGCGATCGTCAGCCAGGCCATCGACGGCCGGCAGATCTTCGTCTGTCCCCACCAGAACGTGACGTTGGTGGGCACCACCGACGACGACTACTACGGCGACATGGACGACGTCCCGGTCCTGGAAGATGAGGTGAACTACCTCATCCAGGGGGCTGCGCACATCTTCCCGTCCATCGCGCGCCACAGGTTCATTGAGACCAAGGTCGGGTGCCGGCCCACGCTGCATCAATACGGGCGCTCCGAGGACGATCTGCGCCGGCACCACCGCGTGGTCGACCACGGTGAGCACGGCGCGAAAGGGATGTTCTCCATCGCCGGCGGCAAGCTCGCTGCCTACCGTTTGATGTCCGCAGATGCCACGGAGGCGATCTTCGGCGCGCTCGGCCGCCCGGCCCCGATTTGCACCACGCACAAGGAACCGCTTCCCGGCGCCGAGGCCCACGACACCTCGCCCCGACCGTTGATCGAGGCTGGCCTGGACCCCTACGCGGCGTCGCGGGTGCTGGCCCGGCACG